>CAUSBF010000014.1:0-16500 GCA_963529595.1 uncultured Campylobacter sp. | reverse complement strand
ATCGTAGCTTACGAACTTATCGTCCTTCTTAGGCGCCTCGCCGCTTTTAACGCTGATGCGAGGCTTTGCAGTATGATTTTGTTCCGCGCTCTGCGATGCGGAATTTACACTCGCGGAATTCTGATCCGCAGAATTTTGCCCTGCGGAATTTGCAGCGGTGGAGCTTGAATCGCCGTCATCTCCGCAGCCGCATAACAAAAACGCCGCAGCTAGCGAGCAGAGGTAGAATTTAATAGAGTTTTTCATTGTTTTCCTTCATAGATTGATTTGTAATCCGCCCGCGGGATTATCTCGATGATACGCGCCGGGCAGAGCTCTGCGCACGCGCCGCAGCCGACGCAAGCGCTGCGGATCTGCGGAGCGAAATGCGCGCCTGCTTCTATCATCGCGATGGCATCAAGCGGCTGCGGGTAAGGGCACAGCGACGCGCATAGATCGCAGGGCTTGCCCTCTTTCGCCGCCAGCGCGGAGTTTAGCTCGCGCTCCTGCTCGGTCTTGGCGGGCTTTAGGCGCAGATCGTCCGGTTTTAAAACCTGCCCGCGATACGCCAAACAGGCGTTTAAATTTTTAATCACGGCGATGCCCATTTTAACCTTTTTAGGCTCGTTCGTCTCGTGGCTAAGCGCGCCGCTAGGACAGGCGAGCACGCAAGGAAGCGCGCCGCAAAGATAGCAGCCTCGCTCTTTCGCGTCAATGACCGGGGTGCCGATGTCAAAAAGATGGGTAATATCCAGCAGATAGATGCTGTGATAGGGGCAGACCTGCACGCATTGGCCGCACTTGATACAGCTAGAGCGGAAGCCTCGTTCCGCTAGCGCTCCGGGCGGACGCAGATATAAAGAGGCGGAATCCCCGCTAGAATTTTCCGCAGAATTTTGTTTTATGGAATTCGGCGCGGAATTTTGCCCCGCAGAATTTACGGAATTTGACGCGCCGGAATTCTGCGCTTCGCCGCCCGTAAAATTTACGGAATTTGTGGAATTCTCATCCGCAAATAAGCTCGCTGCCCCTAGCGTCCCAAGCGCTCCGCCGAGTAGTTTTATCGCTTCGCGTCTATTCTTTATCATTGCCTCATCCTAGGTTTTGGATCTTTTAGCAGTAGCTCAGGCTCTGAAAACGGAGCGAGCTTGGAGATGAAATTTAAAAGCGCGATCCCGCTGGAGCCGTAAAAAAACCGCACGCTTGGCTTATGCGCCCAAAGTCTGTCGGCATAAGCGTATGAGCTGTAGCTAACGTCGCCATAGCCGTCGCCATCGCGATCAAATCCGTCGTAATCGTCGAAGTAGTTGCCACTCCATTCGTTTTGCAAGAGCTTGGATTGGGGCGTATCGTTTAGCACAATCTCCATATTGCCTTTAAATTTGTTGTCTTTAAAGATGCTTTTTAGCTGCGTGGCGTGGAATTGCACGCCGATGCTGTTGTATTCGATATCGTTGTTTTCAAAAACGTTAAGTGAGCCCGGCTGATAGGGGGATTGATCCAGATAAAATCCGCGGGCGTTGTAGACGACTTTATTATCCGTAACCCTGAAATTTGAGCTATCCTTCATACCTATGCCTACGCCGTAAGCGCCGTCTGCATTGCGCACGACGTTACGTCTGGCGATATTATCGCTTGAAAACATAAAAAATAATCCCACGCTATTGCCGTCGTAGTAGTTATCCTCCACGACGTTGTGCCCGGAGTTCATAAAGTGCAGAGAATAGCGACAGCTATGACCTTTATTGCCTGCGACGAGATTTCCGTTTGAGAAGTAAAAAACGGTGTCGCGGACGTTGTGGACGTCGTTATTTAAAATTTTATTGGCATTGGAGTACCAAAGCTTGATGCCGTCGCCTTTGAAACTCGTGCGGTAGGTATTGCTTGAAATTTCGTTGCCCTCGATCGTTACGTCGTTTGCCTTACTTAGCACGACGCCGTAGAGCACGTCTTTGATGAGATTATTTTTTATGATTACGCTGTTTACGTCGCTTACGTTGATCCCAGCATCCTCGCTAAGATGCTCGAAGCCTCCGTTTTGGATTGTTAAATTCTTGATTGTAACATGCGGAGAGCGGACGCGGATGACCGTTCCGTTGCGATCGCCTATGATCACGGCGGAGCGGTCTAGTCCGTCGATAGTAAGGGGTTTATCGATTAAAATATTGCCGTGGTACTCGCCCGTGGCTAGTTCGATAATATCGCCCGCTTTTGCGCTATCGATCGCGTCTTGAAGCTCGCCCGCGCTTAAGCTTAGCGCGAGCGAGAATGCTAGAAGCAAAGGCCTCATCTATGCTCTCGTAGAAATTTTTTCTTAGATAGTAGAGCTAACGCCGATAGCAGCGACAGGGCCAGCATTAGCCAAAAGCCAAGAGCCGGATATGAATGGGTAGTAAAATGCGCCACGCTGCCGTCGCCAAACGCCGTAGGCATAAAAGGCTTTATTTTAAACGCGCCCCAGTCTTGCAGGTTGTGCCCGAACCAATACAGCCAGCCCACGTAGCAGCCGATGAAAATAATCGGCGCAATGATCGGCAGGATCATAAGCAGAGTCTGCCCCTTGCCGTCGTAGTATAAAAACGCGAGCATTCCTATCGTCGCGATTATGAGATAATATGGCGATAGAGAGTGCTCGAGCGTGCCGCCGCGCCAGACGGGATACATGCCGATATAGTGGTTTAGGGTATTCATCTCGCCGACATCGCCGCTAAAGCCGTCAACGTGGACGTAAAGCGGAATTCCATCAGGGAAGGCCTCTTTTGGATAGTTCGGCGCTTCGAGTGAAATTTTCCACACCGGTATGCTAGGGACTCCCACTTCAAATTTATGCTCCAGCATCGCGCCTAGATCGTTTTTAACATCACTAGGAATTAGGTGATTTTTATACGATGCTTTTGTATAAAAATTCCATATCGGTGCGGAGTATGCGGGCAGCTGCGAGACGCTGCTAACCTGCCCCGATACGATTTTGCCTTGGACTTTGAAAAATCCGAGCGTAGGGATGGTAAAAGCGACCGTCATAATAAGCAGCGCTAAAATCGCGTAAATTTTGTATTTTGGCATTTCATCTCCTTTAAATTCTCCCCCTTGCGGGGGAGAGTGGGGCTAGTTAAGACCCGCGTTCTCATCGACCCATTTTAGGTATTCGATGATGTCTTTGATCTCTTCGTCTTTCATATGCTGATTTGGCATGCGAAGGTTGAAGTAATTTATCATTGCCTTAACGTAGTCGTCTTCGTAGAATTTAGCAGGGTCTTTGATGAAATCGGCTACCCATTTCTCGCCGTTTTCGTGGCGAAGTAGGACGCCCGTTAGATCAGGACCGGAGCTTACTTGACCGATGACGTGGCAGCCGTTGCAGCCTCCGCGTAGGTAAGCCTTCTCGCCGTTAGATGCAGCCTCGCTCATAGGAGTGGAGAGCTCGCGGATTAGGTTATTTTTAGCGCGAAGTCCGACATCCGCGGTTTTTACTAAATACTGCCAAACTTGACCTTCCCAAAGTATCGCGCCGTTCATATCGCCGGCTTTTACCGCGGCGTCTGCCTTGGCTTTGGTTTCAGGAATTTTGCCGTATTGATCCAGCGCGTCATCGACTAAAGCCTTGACCTTAGGATATTTCTCGTAGTTTTTCTCTTTTAAGAATTTAACGACTGATTGGATAACGTCGTCGGTGGCTTTATTCGTAGCTACTACCTTGTCGTATTCGGCTTTTAGAGCCTCCGGGCTAAGAGCTTTTAGCATAGAAGCTTTAGCTGAAGTATATTTTTTATTCGGATCTTTTACATATAGATATCCAAACATCTCAAGGTGCAACGCAGAGCAGAATTCTGTGCAGTAGAAAGGAAATACGCCCTCTTTATCTGCGATGAAATTTACGCTCGCAGTCTTGCCCGGCTCAAGCGACATATGCAGATCGTAATCATCAACCGTAAAGCCGTGAGTTTCATCCTCGGCACGCTCTAAATTTGTCATATAGATCGTTACGTTATCGTCCTTATTAACCTCGATGTGCTCAGGATTGATGTGGCTGCGGATCGCCGTAGCATAGACTTTTACGTTTTTGCCGTCGCGCTCAATGCGCTCCTGACCTGCTAGCGTCATAGCAGGGTGTTGCTTGCCGGTGCGAGAGTTCGTTCCCATAGTATAGGTAGGTTTCGTATGAAGCTTGCTAGCTGCGATAGAAACTACGTCGTGCGGCTCGCCTAGACCGATAGGAAGATCGTAAAGCATCTCCATTTTAGGTCCTGTAATGTCGATCAGCTGGTGATTTTGCGGATGAAGCGGTCCGATAGGATTAAATCTATCGATCGAAAGCTTATCCAGTGCGATTACGTATTTGCCGACCGGCTTAGAAGATTTACCCTCCATAGAATCAAGGTGACCGATATTGTAGTGAACGTTGATCCTATCTAAAACTTTTAGCGTCTTGTAGTTCCATTTTACGATCTGGCTATCAACGTAAAGCGATGTATAGATTACGCCATCTTGCGAATCGAAGGTGTTATGCAAAGGTCCAAGACCAAGCTCTGCTTGTCCGTGAAGCGTCTTTTGCATATCTAAGATCGGAATTCCGTATGGATCCTTGCCTGCGTATTCTTTTTTATCAATTAGCTCTTTGATCTTTTTAAAATCGTAAACGCTAGCGTGAGTATCTAGTTTACCGCCGATGATGATATAGCGACCATCAGGGCTAACATCGACGCCGTGAGGGGATTTGGCTTCAGGGATCAAAAATAGCGCTCCCGCTTTTACGGCGGCGTCTATCGTAACGATTCTGTGTCCGTTTACGACCTTATAGTTTTTGCTGTCTTGAGCAAGCTTTTCTAGAATTTGCCAGTTGTAAACGTGCAGGTAGTCGGTGTCGTTGCGGCTCATACCGGCTTCCATCGGAGGCAGACCCTTTTCGATGCCGCCTGTGTACATTTCGGAGTTGAAGCTGTTGGTAAACGCCCAGCCGAAGCTCTCGCCCTTACCTGCGTCACTTAGATCTTGCATATATGGAGGAAGCTCTAGAGAAAAGGATTTATTTACGTCGATTTTGCCTTTATCGTAGTCAAATTTCCATAGCGTTACCGCGCCGCGATAGACTGCTTGATACTCCTCGATCGGGTGCCAGTCGTTATCGAAAGGGGCTGCGTATTGGCTGGTTTCGATGACGTATTCGGTATTAGGCGTTACGAAAGAGCCGCCGTGATCGCTTTTGATTACGGGATTTACAACTATTTGAGTGGTTTCGAAATCGGATAAATTTATAACCGCGATTCTTGGGTTCGCCTTATCGTTGATAAAAAGATAATCGCCCACATACTCGCCGTTTTTCTCGCTGAAATTTGGATGGTGAGTATCGCCCCAGTTGATCTCTTTGCCGTTAATGGAGCCCGATCTTAAGACCGCCTTGCTCTCCTCGTCAAAGCCGTATCCCTGCCAAGGCTCCGGGGTAAATACGCCGATATATTTGTAGATCCTCATCGACGGCACGCCGTAAACGAGCACCTGTCCGCTTTGACCGCCGGAAGAGAAGACCATATAATCGTCCTTCCTACCGGTCGGCTGATAGGTCTTAGCCGCCGCTAAAACGTCTTTTTCGCTTAAATTTCGTTCTTTCATCACGCGCTCTAGGTCGCTATCCGCGGCACACAGGGCGCTTGCGGCGAACAAAACCGAGCCCAAAAGCACGGGTTTGAAACTTTTTAACATATTAATCCTTTCTTAGAGTTTTAAAATTTTGCCTGATTTGCTGACTACGAGGATCGCTTCCCCGTCTGCGTACATCGCTAAAAATTCGCTTTTTAAATCCACAACCTCCTTTAATCCTGCTTTTTGATTTTCGTAAATTTTATCTTTAGTAGCGATAAACTGCGTGCCGCGGGCGCATACGATGGATTTGATCCAAGAGCCCACGCTTTTGCGCTCGCCGCTTTTTAAATTTATAAAATTCCCCTCTATATCGCCTGTAAACAGCGTCCCGTCGCAGTCTGCAAGCGCAGTGGCGATAGAGTCGCTTAAATTTTTATCGCCAGCTTCGGCTGAAATTTCGCTTCGAGTTTTAAGCCCCTCGTCTTGAAATTTTGCGCCTTTAAATTCTGGGCCTTGAAATTCCGCGCTCTTTGCGCCGCTAGCTTTTATTTCGTTTGGCTCGGAGGCTTGCGCGCTTTTCGCATTATTAAATTCCGCATCTTTAAATTTCACGCCACCAAGCTCTCCCTGCGCGGCGCGATTAGGCGCTGTATCGATGCCGCTAAATTTAGTCGCGACAATATCTGCGCTAAAACAGGCTACGCCATTCCAGCTTGCGACGCAAAGTCCGTTAGCGCCCAGGCTAACGGCATTGATCCTGCCGTAATGAAACGAAATTCCGCGCAGCCCATCTGGGGCGGAATTTCTATTTAAAGATTGCCCGTTTGCGGTGGAATTCTCACCTGGGGCGTAGCCGCCATCCGCGCTGTTATTAGGGTCTTCGTCTAATCTTATTAGTTGATTCTTATCCACTACCGCGTAAATCGCGTCTTTTGCGGCATAGATCGCATCTATTTGGGCTGTGCCGCTACGCCCCGTCTTAAGCGCGCCTAAAAACTTTAATCTGTCGTTTAGTACCGCGATTTCGGCTCCGCCCCAAGCTAGATAAATTTTGCCGTTTTTAAAATTTAGAGCCGTGATTTCGTTATCGCTGTATTTTTGCGCGAACTCCACATTCCATTTAGCAGTATCAAACATCCTAAGCTCGCCGCCACTGCCGCATAAAAGCAGTCGGTGCGAGCTTGCGTCGAATGCGCCCAGACGCAGCGTGGCATTTAGATCAAAGCTGCCGGCTGCTGCTATCTGCGATAAACAAATCAAAAGGGCAATACAAAATTTTTTAAAATTCATCTTAATCTACTCTTTGCGAAATGATACTCCCCCAAGGCTTAAAAATCGGTTTAAAGCTTGAGCTATAATGAAATTCTAAGATTTCTTAAAAGTTACGAAATTCTACGATATAAAAATAGCTCTAAGTAAAATTTTATTTTTCGCATTTTTGCTATATAAATTCCGCTTTAAAATTATAATTTCAGTAAATTTTTATTTTGATAGATTTTTACAATTCGTAACGCTCCTTTAATTTTGTTTAAATAAAAAGTTAGTATAATCGCCAAAGTTTGTTTTAAATTTTACTGAAGGAGAAACTATGGAGTTTCTGACAAGTTTGTCTGAAAGCACTCAATTCTTTTTGCAGCTCATTATAGTCTTGGGCTGTTTGTTTTATGGTGCTAAAAAGGGCGGTATGGCGCTGGGAATTCTAGGCGGTATAGGCTTAGTGATCTTAGTGTTTGGATTTAGATTAGAGCCGGGTAAGCCGGCAGTGGACGTTATTTTAACTATCCTCGCAGTCGTCGTAGCAAGTGCAACGCTACAGGCTACGGGAGGACTTGATGTAATGCTTCAAATAGCGGAGAAATTGCTTCGTAAGCATCCGAAGATGGTTTGTATCATCGCTCCAACTGTTGCGTGGACGCTTACAATCTTATGTGGAACCGGACACACCGTCTATACGCTGCTTCCGATCATCTATGACGTAGCTATTAAAAATGGGATTCGCCCTGAGCGCCCGATGGCTGCTTCTACAATCTCCTCGCAGCTTGCTATCATCGCTAGCCCCGTTTCAGTTGCCGGCGTTTCGATGGTCGCGATCTTACTAGGTCAAGGCGTGCATATCGAGGGCTTTAGTACGTATTTGGATCTGCTAAAACTCACTATCCCTTCTACTTTCATCGGTATGCTTGCAATCGGAACGTGGTCGATTTTTAGAGGTAAAGATCTAGATAAAGATCCGGAATTTCAAGAAAAGATCAAAGATCCAGAGCAGAAAAAATATATCTACGGCGAAAGCACAACCTTGTTAGGTCAAAAGCTTCCTAGGATTAAGTGGATCTGCATGTGGATTTTCTTAGCTACTATTGCGCTAGTTGCGGTTTTAGGTTACGAGAAAAGCTTGCGCCCTGCGTGGACTAAAAATGTCCCGGGCAAATCCGTAGAGATCATCGTCGATAAAAAAACGGTCAAAAATATCACGATTAAAGATGGTCAGGTTATCTCCATGGTAGACGGTGGCAAGGTCGTCTCAAACGTCAAAGAGTCCAAAGCCAAAGATGCGACGAAATTTAATAGCGTCGAAATTTACGACAAAGATAAAAAGCTTACTCAAAGCATCGTCTCTCAAGACGGAAATGTAGTAATTACGACAGGCGATAAGAGCGAGAGTATCGCAAACGCAAGCATTGTCGTAAAAGATACTATGAAAAAGACCACAAATTTAAATATGGTCTTAACCATTCAAATTTTCATGCTTCTTGCAGCATCCATCATGATGATCGCTTCGGGCATAAAAGCGGGCAATATCGCTAAAAACGAAATTTTTCATAGCGGTATGATCGCGCTCGTAGCCATTTATGGAATTTCATGGATGGCGGAGACTATGTTTACCGCTCACATCGAGATGCTTAAAGCGTCGCTAGGTAAGGTCGTTATGGCGTATCCGTGGACATATGTCATCGTTTCGCTGCTAATTAGTAAATTCCTTAACTCTCAAGCAGCAGCGGTTGCTACTTTCGTACCGCTAGCGGTTAGCATCGGTATTGATCCGGGCCTTATTATTGCGTTTGCACCGGCTTGCTACGGATACTATATCCTACCTACCTATCCGAGTGATCTTGCGGCGATCCAGTTCGACCGCTCCGGCACTACGCACATCGGTAAATTCGTCATCAACCACAGCTTCATTTTCCCTGGGTTAATAGGCGTTCTTACTTCATGTGCGATGGGCTTTATCTTCGCTCATATTTACGGCTATTTATAATAGTTGCGCTCGCGGGCATATGGCTCGCGAGCTTTAAATTTCAAATCCCAGCGGCTTTTTAAAATTTTATAAAATTTTGAAATTTAAATGCTCTAAATTTTTAAATTCTAAAGCTTTCTAAATTCCGTTCATAACCCGCTCTAGGCTAATTCGTTTTAAATAAAATTTACGTTATAATCCCGCCAAATTCCACACAGGAGGCAGATATGCAAATCCCTATCGCATACGGCAAAGATGATCATCTAAGCTTAGATGTAAACGAGAAAAATTTGCTCGGCGTTTTCGATCCAAACCCCGTGGCTAAATTTGACGAAACGGCGCTCATCGCAAAGGCTCTGGCAAATCCGATAAATCAAAAAAGCTTTGACGAGTTTATCGCGGGCGAGCAAAAGATCGTCGTCATCGTAAACGACGGCACGAGACCTACGCCTACTGCAAAAATTTTAAAGCAAATTTACCCAAAAATCCGCGAGAAAAATAAAATTTTTATCATCGCCACGGGCTGCCACAGAGAGGGCACGCTCGATGAGTACGAGATGATCTTCGGCAAAGAAATTTACGCCGAGCTTAACGCCAAAAACGAAGTTCACGATCACGACTCCAAGCACGACGAGATGGTATTTTTAGGCGAGAGCAAAAACGGCACGCAGATGTATCTAAACAAAGCCGTGGCAGAGGCGAAAAAGGTGATCGTCATAGGCTCGGTCGAGCCGCACTATTTCGCAGGCTACACCGGCGGCAGAAAGGCATTTTTGCCGGGCACTGCGTCATATGAGAGCATCACGCAAAATCACAAGCTCGCCCTAAGCTCCGACGCTCAGGCACTGCGCCTAGAGGGCAACCCAGTGCACGAGGATATGATCGACGCGATGAAAGTGCTAGCGCACATCGACGTTTTTTCAATCCAGACGGTGCTTGATAGCGAGCACGGCGTGTATTACGCAAGCGCGGGCGACTTAAACGATAGTTTTTACGACTGCGTGAAAAAGGCCGATGAGGTATTTTGCGTAAATATCCCGCGCAAGGCAGATATCGTGATCTCGGTCGCGCCCTATCCGATGGACGTCGATCTCTATCAAGCGCAAAAAGCCCTAGATAACGGCAAACTAGCGCTCGTTGAAGGGGGAATTTTAATAATGGTCGCAAAGTGCCGCACCGGCATCGGACCAAAGCCGTTTTTTGATCTGATGGCATCCGCTGACACGCCGAGAAAGGTGCTCGAAAAGATCAGCGCGGGCTTTAAGCTCGGCTATCACAAGGCCGCTAAAATGGCCGAAATCTCGCTCTGGGCGCAGACCTGGGCGGTGAGCGAGCTTAGCGACGAGGAGATGCGAGCCGTGCATCTAAAACCGTATCATGACCTGCAAAAGGCCGTGGACGACGCGCTCGCGCAAAAGGGCGCGGACGCAAAAATCATCATCCTGCCGTTTGGCTCGATGACGGTGCCTAAGGCGTAAGTTTGGCTAAAATTTTATATTACGACGCTAGCGCTGGTATCAGCGGCGATATGAATTTAGGCGCACTGGTGGGGCTTGGAGTGGATTTTGACTATCTTTGCGCCGAGCTAGAGAAGTTAAATTTAGCCGGCGAATTTAAGCTTGTACGCAAAAGCGTGCTAAAAAACGGCATCGCCGCTACCAAAATCGACGTAGTGCCGCTAAAATCGCAGCCTCACGCCAGAAGCTACGCAGACATCAGGCAAATTTTAGATAGTTCAAATTTAAGCGTGCACTGCAAACAAAGAGCGGGCGCGATATTTCGCACGATTGCGCAGGCCGAGGCCAAAGTCCACGGCACGGACATAGAGCGAGTGCATTTTCACGAAGTCGGCGCGATCGATAGCATCGCCGATATCGTGGGCGCCGCGATCTGTCTCGAGTATCTTTTTGAAAATTTAGGCGTCTCACGCGTCGTAAGTTCTAAAATCGAGCTTGGCGGCGGCGTAGCGATCTGCGATCACGGCGCATTTAGCGTGCCTGCGCCCGCCGTTTGCGAAATTTTAAAAGGCGTGCCCGTAAGCCTCGGACGCGCAAATTTCGAAATGACTACGCCCACGGGAGCTGCGATTTTAAAGGCTTGCGCGGACGAGTTTACGGACGGCGCGAGCTTTAAAATCGAAAAGATCGGCTATGGCGCTGGCGGCAAAGACGCCGCAGACTTTGCGAACGTGCTTCGCGCGATGATCTGCGAGGCGGATGAAAATTTGAACAATGAAAGCGGCGAGCGAAATTTATGCGCGCAGGCTGGCTACGGCGAGGTTTGCAAGCAGATTTTAATCTCCACCAACATCGACGATATGAACGCCGAGAGCTTCGCGCTTGCGTGCGAAATTTTGCGCGAAAACGGCGCGCTGGACGTATTTGGCCGCTCTATTTTTATGAAAAAGGGGCGCATAGGCTTTGAGCTAAACGCGCTGTGCCGCAAGCAGGACGCGCAAAATTTAAAGGATCTGATATTTACGCACACGACGGCGATCGGCGTCCGCGAGGTAGAGGTTGTTAAAACCGAGCTAAAGCGCGAGTTTGCGCGGGTGCAGACGAAATTCGGCGAGATAGGGCTTAAAATTTCAGGCACCTGCCAAACGCAAAAAATAAAGCCCGAATTTGAGGACTGCAAGGCCGCGGCGCTCGCGCACGGCACGACGATCGAGCGGGTGCGAAAAGAGGCGCTGAAAATCTATGACGAAACTAGAAAAACTAAAGGCTGATCTGCGCGGACTGGGCGAGCTAGCGGTCGCATTTAGCGGCGGCGCGGACAGCTCGCTGCTGCTGCGCGCGGCGCACGACGCGCTGGGTGAGCGCGCGATCGGCATAACGATCAGATCGCCCTACATGTCCTCGCGCGAGATCGCCGAAACCGTAGAATTTGCCCGCATCTACGGCATCAGGCACGAAATTTTAGAGCTAGGCGTCGCGGAGGGGATCAAAGACAATCCCGAAAACCGCTGCTATCTGTGCAAAAAGGCGGTGTTTTCGCGGCTGATCGAGCGCGCAAAGGGGCTTGGCTTTAGCCGCGTCGCAGACGGCACGAACCGAGACGATCTGGGCGAATACCGCCCCGGGCTCAAAGCCAAAGAGGAGCTCGGCGTGCTCTCGCCGCTGATAAATTTAACCAAATCAGATATCCGCGAGCTCTCGCGCGAGTTAAATTTACCCACCGCCGAAAAACCGAGCTATGCGTGCTTGCTAACGCGCCTACCGCACGGGCGCGAGATCGATCAGAGCGAGCTAAATTTGATCGAAGCGGCGGAAAACCTACTCATCGCAAACGGCTACGCAAACGTCCGCGCGCGGTGCGACCGCAAAAATATAAAGCTGCAAATGCCCTTTTCTAGCATGCGAGACTTTCTAAACGACGCAAAATTTAAAAGCGTCGTTAGACAGCTCGTGACGCTTGGCGCAGCGGAGGTGACGCTCGATCTAAAGGGGCTTAGAGAGGATGTTTTGCATGAGAGAGGATGAAATTTTAGAGCTTTTCGCGGGGGTAAAAAGCGGCCGCGTGAGCGAGCAAGAGGCGCTAAAATATCTAAAAAACTACCCATACGAGGACGTGGGCTGCGCCAAGATCGATACCCAGCGCGCCCTGCGAAACGGCGCGGGCGAGGTGATCTACGGCGAGGGCAAGACGGACGATGAAATTTTGCGTATCGCGGAGGCGATCGGCGCAAGGCGGCAAAATATCCTGATCACGCGCACGAACGAGCGAGTTTTCAAGCGGCTGCGCGAAATCTTGCCGCAGGCGGAGTTTAACGCTCGCGGCCGCGTCATCAGCGTCAAATTTAAAGAGCCTGCGCTCACGCAAAGCTACATCGCGATAGTATCTGCCGGCACCGCCGACGGCGCGGTCGTGGAGGAGGCGTACGAGACGGCGAGATTTTTAGGCAACGATGCGCGTAAATTTAGCGACGCGGGCGTGGCCGGGCTGCACAGACTAATCGCAAATTTAGAGCAGATACGCGGCGCAAAGGTCGTCATCGCGGTGGCGGGCATGGAGGGCGCGCTAGCTAGCGTGCTGGCGGGTCTTGTTAGCGTGCCGGTGATCGCGGTGCCCACTAGCGTGGGATACGGGGCGAGTTTCGGCGGGCTGGCGGCTCTGCTAGCGATGCTAAACAGCTGCGCAAACGGCGTGAGCGTCGTAAATATCGACAACGGATTCGGCGCTGCGTATAATGCGAGCCTGATAAATCATCTCTGAATTTACGCCGCACACGAGGCAAATTTAACGGCTAAATTTAAAAGGAAAGCGTTGCGAGAGGAAAATTTAAGAGAGCAAAAACCAAACGAGCCGAAGGACGCAGTAAGGCACGAGCAAAAGCTGCAAACAAAGCAAAGCGCGAGTACGAGGCTAGCGTTTTTAGTCGCGGCGATCCTGATTTTAGCGGCTGAAATTTACATCGCGATCTGCGTAAAGGGCGGCTTCGTGCGCCACTACGCGGGCGACGTTTTGGCCGTCATCTTGCTTTACGCTTTGACGCGGGCCGCATTTAGCGCGCCGCCTTTAAATTTGCCGCTTAAAATTTTCGCGTTTGCGGCGGCTTTGGAGCTCGCGCAGTATTTTGGCGCCGTGCAAATTTTAGGCGTAGAAAATAAAATTTTAAAAGTAATGATCGGCGGGACGTTTGATTTTGCCGATCTGCTTTGCTACGCTGCGGGCTGCGTCCTAGCGGGCGCGTATGAAAAATTTGAAAGTAAAATTTAGCAAAGGAGAAGCGATGGATAAAGAAAAAGCCGTGCAAAAGATGACCGAGGTCATGGCGAAATTCGTCGGCTACACGGGCAAGGTGCTGCCTGATGATGTGACGGCAAAGCTGCGGGAGCTCGCCGAACGCGAGACGCAGCCGCTGGCAAAGGAGATATACAAAACGATGTTTGAAAACCAGCGCCTAGCTAAGCAGCTAGACCGTCCGTCCTGTCAGGATACCGGCGTGATCCAGTTTTTCGTGCGCTGCGGAGCGAACTTCCCGCTCATCGGCGAGCTTGAGGAGCTGCTGCGCGAGGCCGTACTGCGAGCGACGCGCGAGGCTCCGCTGCGTCACAACAGCGTCGAGACATTTGACGAGTACAACACCGGCAAAAACGTCGGCAAGGGCACGCCGAGCGTATTTTGGGAGATCGTGCCGGGTAGCAGCGAGTGCGAGATACACACCTATATGGCGGGCGGCGGCTGTAGCCTGCCCGGCAAGGCGACCGTGCTGATGCCCGGCATGGGCTACGAGGGGGTCGTGAAATTCGTCATGGACATAATGACTAGCTACGGCATAAACGCCTGTCCGCCGCTGCTAGTGGGCGTAGGCATGGGCACCTCGATCGATGTGGCGTCCCTGCTATCTAAAAAAGCGCTGATGAGACCGCTAGGCTCGCGCAATCCAAACGACCGCGCCGCGCTAACCGAAAAGCTGCTCGAAGAAGGCATCAATAAAATCGGCCTCGGCCCGCAGGGCATGAGCGGCGCAAGCTCGGTGATGGGCGTGCATATCGAAAACTGTGCCCGCCACCCTAGCGTCATCGCCGTTGCAGTAAACGTGGGCTGCTGGTCGCACCGCAAAGGCCACATCGTCTGGGACGAGCAGCTAAGCTTTGCCGTAAAATCGCACAAGGAGTTCGCGCTATGAGTAAGAAAATTTTAACCACGCCGATCGCGCCCGAGGATCTAGCGGATATCAAGATCGGCGACGTGATCTACCTCAGCGGACACATCGTCACCTGCCGCGACCTGCCGCACAGACGCGTCGTAGAGGAGAGTCGCGAGCTGCCGCTAGATATAGCAGGCGGCGCGATCCTGCACGCTGGACCGATCATCAGAAAAATAGGCGAAAAAAGCTTTGAGATGGTCTCCGTGGGGCCGACGACTAGTATGCGGATGGAGAAATTCGAGCGCGAATTTATCGCTAAAACTGGCGTGCGCCTGATCGTGGGCAAAGGCGGCATGGGCAAAGGCACGATGAGCGGCTGTAAGGAGTTTGGCGCGATACACTGCGTATTTCCCGCGGGCTGCGCGGTGGTAGCCGCGACGCAGGTCGAGGAGATCGAGAGTGCCGACTGGACGGAGCTTGGGATGCCTGAGACGCTGTGGAAGTGCCGCGTAAAAGAGTTTGGCCCGCTCATCGTCTCGATCGATGCGCACGGAAATAATCTTTTTGAGCAAAACAAGGTCAAATTTAACGAGAAAAAGGACGCGGCGCTAGCTAAAATTTTACCACAGGTCGGGTTTATAAAGTAGTTAAATTTTAGGCGGTTTGGATTTTAAATCCGCGCCTTAAATTTTTGCACCCTGCCGCTAAATTTTAAAATTTAACGCTGCAGTAAGGATTAAATTTTTGAGACACTTAGGTATAAAGTCTTTAAATTTATGAGAGTTCTAGTAAAATTTTAAAACGATAAAGGATCAATATGAGTACCGCCAAAGAAAATATCGAACAAAGATTAACGGAAATATTGCAGCGAGATAATGCCGTCTGCGTCGTTTTAGACGGTGAATGGGGCGTAGGAAAAACAACTTTTTGGAAAAAATTTTCCGATGTAAAATTTAAGGAAAATTCTGTTTATGTATCTTTATTTGGTAAGGAAAGCATCCAGGAAATTAAGCAAGAGATAGGAATACAAATTTATAAAAGAAATGAATATATTTCGGAATTTTCGGAGAAGGCAAAAAATTTAAGGATTGATAAAGTAATCGACGAAGTAACACCTAAACTAGGTTCAGCGCTAATAGGCTGCATCTCGTTTTTTAAAAAAGAAAATTTTAAAGACGTTATAATTTGTTTCGACGATTTTGAAAGAATATCTGATAAGATAAATTTAAAAGATGTTTTAGGGTTGATTTCCGAATATAAAGAGCAGCAAAATTGTCATATAGTTATGATTTTAAATCGCTCAAAGATGACGGCTCCTGCTAAAGAAACACAAAAAGAAGATAAGAAAAATTTAGAAGATAAAGAGCTTAAAAATGATAGCCAAATAAAAGATAATAAAATAGAGCTAGAAAAAATTTTATCGGAATACAAAGATAAAATTATAGACTACGAATTTTATTATAATCCGACTCCGCAGGAATCTTTTAATATCGTATCGGGCGAGCTAGAGGAAGTTTACCGAGATACGGCATTACAGTATTTTGCAAAGCATGCCATAAATAATATTAGAGTGATGAAGCGAGCGATAAATGCGCTGAATGATTATAAACAACATCTAGAAGATAAACTGCAAAAATATCAACCTATAAAAGACAACGTCATAACTTATATACTAGGAATATCAATCATAAATGCGATGAATTCTTCTGCAAAACTCGAGCGATTTCTCGGTGTGTTAAATTTTTTTGGAGAGCTTGAGGACGTATACGATTTATTTAAAAACAAAAAAGATATGAGCAAAAAAGAATATGCGGAATATTCGCTTATAATTTCATATGATAAATTCTATCGCGAATTGGGCGCGAATATACTATCTTATGCTCAGAAATCTATTATAGATACTGAGAGCCTCGATACGATTATGGAAAATATAATTAAAAATGAGCAATATCAAGAAATCAGAAAGGAAATTTTGAATGAGTATTTTAAAGGCGCTTTAGATTTACAATATGATAATAGACTTTTTATAAAGAGCCTCTTTACTCGTCTAGAAACAAATAAAGAGAATATAATAGATATAGTCGGGGTTAGCCCTTTTCTTTTATACATAGAAACA
>CAUSBF010000013.1:0-17059 GCA_963529595.1 uncultured Campylobacter sp. | reverse complement strand
CCTTAAATCCGCAAATACGGAGGCTTTGCGCCGCCGCGAAATTTTGAAATTTTGCTTTAAATTTATGCGCTACTACGCCGCAACCACTGCGACAAAATTCTATTTGAAATTTCAAGGGCATTTAAACCATGAAATTTATAAAATTTTTGTAGCGATGCAAATTTTACGACATAGGATTTAGAGCTTTTAGCTATTTTTGCCTAGCATATTGTGACAAAATCAGCGATCTATTTTAGCTCTAAAAGCCGTTTAATATCACTCTTGCTTAAATACGGCGCAAATATATGCTGCGGCTGCGAACCACTTAGTTTTACCAGCATATCGCCTGCGCCTAGAAGCTTTTCGGCTCCGCTTTCGTCCAAGACAATCTGAGAGGCTTTGGCATTTTGCACTTTTAAAGCGATTCGTAAATCAAAATTTGCGCGCAATTCTTGCTTAAAAATATTTGCATTGGGCGTTTGGGTCGCTATGATTAGATGGATGTCCGCAGCACGAGCCTTTTGTGCCAAAATCACGATACTATCTTGAAGCGTCTTAATCTGACCGAAAACATCAGCAACTTCATCGAAAACTACAACCATGCTTGGCATCGGAGTAGAAAGTTCAGCGTTTTTACTAACACCTTCTTTGGCTAGAACGCTATAACGTTTATCCATTTCCTTAATGACGGCATCAATCACGGTTTGTGTATGAGATATATCCTTGACTACTCCGCCAGGCTCGCTTAAACTTCTTAGTTTGTCGTAAATACCAAACTCAGCTCCATTTTTAGGATCTATGAGTACAAAGCGTATATTTTGATTTAACATTGCTAGCGACGTAATGAGCGTATGTAAAAGCATGGACTTGCCGCTACCGCTAGTACCACCGATAAGCAAGTGCTGTGATAAATCAAAGAAAAATGCCTCATTTTTGATATTGCGACCGCAATAAGCAGGCAAGGCGTAGCTTTTTGTATAGCTGGATATATCGAAACCAAAATCATCTGCATCAAATTTTTTCCACTGGCTTTTAGGTCTAGGCAAATATAAATTTAAGCTCATCTGTTCACCCGCGTATTGTGTTGAAGCATCGGAGTAAAGACCAAATTTTACCTTGTAGTCATCAACTTCGTTTTCAACCCGGGCATAGTCTTTCATATCTTTAAAGCGGATTTTAAATACGTTGTGACGCAATGCATGGTCACTAGATAGAATTTCTGCTTTTATACCGGCGGAAGTAAAATATTCTCGCATCTTATCCTCATCTAACCTTTCAGAAATTGATTCTTCTGTAGGTAGAATTTTTGGCTCTATTGTAACGCTAAATTCATCAATCAGGAATTGATAAAAGTCATCCTTGCTTTTGTAGAGATTATTTAGCTCGTAAAGTCCACGATGGATATATTTTTCGATAGCACTAATAAAAATTGCATCGTCGCTAAAATCTAGATTCTCACTCTTATGCCTTAGCATAAAAGCTGCACGCAAAATATCTGTATAGTCTTTAGATTCTTTACCGCTGCCAGTTACTTGGGGCATATTATATTCTCCGCCCCCACTAGAGAATCCATCGTATAGGATGAAATTAGCATAACATGGATTATCTAAACTTTTATATTCTAATCGAAAGGATTTGTTGATTGCCATCCTCAAAATTACATATTTAGGCACATCTACGGCGAGAGAATTTTTTATAATATTGGCAATGAAATTCTCTTCGCCGGCTTTGGTATAAATTTTTCCTAGCATTATTCCCTCCTTAGTTTTATGCTTGCACTATCTCGTGAATCTTTATCATTAGTGATGTCGTAAATCCCTGCGATTTTACCACTTGCAAATTCCAGCTCTCTTTGGCTGAATTCAGTATCTGTAGGTAACACGATAACTTGATTGGACGCATTTGCATAATAGTTTTGAATGACATTCTTACGGTTAGAGGCATCTAGTCTGGCTAGCGGAGTATCAATAATAAGAGGCAAGCATCTATCGCTTAACTTAGATAACGCCCAAAATATGCTAATCGCAGCAATTTGTTTCTGACCTGCACTCTGGCTTCGTACAGCAATAGCTTCTCCGCTTGCATCGATAAATTTCACGATGAAGTTATCGATCTTAATGTCCGCTACGTTGTCCTCAGCAATTAGATGCTTATAATTAGACAAAATTTTATCTTTTAGTCTCTCTCCGGTTCTTGTTATGCGTCCCGATTTGTAGGTGATAATCTGAGTCTTAATCTCCGATAGCAAATTCAACTTCTTTTTAATACGCAAGTCGCGGGCCGCTTTATCTTTTAACGCAGCAATTTCTATTTCTAGCTCGCCTATATGCTTTTCAGAATTGGTTTTTTGTTCGATATTTTTTCTTAGGTTCTCGCTCGCTTCCAACTTTTCTACCTCTAACGCCTCGATCTCCTCGTTTAGACTAGCCAATTCCGCATCAACCGATGAATCTGCAATGAGATCATCTAGATTGCGTGAGATACGAGAGATATCAGACTTAGCATTTTTAGCGTCTCTTACGGCATCTAAAAGTTTAACGGAATTTTCTTTAGCAGCGCTATAAACGATAGGAATGGTGCTTTTATTAATTCCTTTAAATTCTCCGTCATTATTTTTGATAAATTCTAAAAATGCATCACGTAAATATGTATTTAAATCTATCGCGTCGCATTTAAACCCTATTTTTTCACGCAATAAGTAATCTGCGCTAAATTTGGCTAACTTAGTAAGGCCCTCTTTATTGAACCCGCTAGTATCACTACTCTTTTCTATCCTAGATAAAAGTTCTAAGAAGAATTCGTCTAATCCTGCGAATAAAATTTCACCACCGAATTCCGCAATACTTTGCTTGGCTCTTTGCAGGTTAGCCATAGCAGCATCTTTAGCATTTTGCAGGCCCTCGCTTTCTTTAGAATTGCTTCTTATCTTACCTTCCAATTCTTTCTTTTTAGCAGTTATAGCGGCAGATTTATCGCTCACTTGAGCTTCGTAAAATTTTATATTTATTTTAGCATTTTGAAAGCGCTCTTCCTCGCTTTTTTGTCGGCCCTCGCATAAGTCTAGATCAGATTTAATTTTACTTGCCATATTACTTTGTGAGATTAGTTCTCTTTCCGCCTTATTGATCTGATCCGATAATCTATCTAATACGGCAATATTCAACATGCTTTGAATTTTATCTTTTAGCTCGGTGCTGACCTCGTCTGCCATCGCCTCGATCTCTTCGCCGTCGAATACAAAAAACTGTAAAAAATTTAACGGTAGAATTCTCTCGATCTCCTCGCGAGCTTGATTATTTTCCAGCCGCTCGCCGTCTTTTATAAAAATTAACTTTTCGCATAGATCAGGAAATCTACTCCACTCTCTCCTAATGATTATCTCGCGTTCATCTTCATCAAGCACTAACTCAATATAGAATTTATTCTCGTCGTTGCTAAGCGCACGACGGTTAAAAGCGCCCCGCCATCCGTTTTCGCTATTTTGACCTAGCAGTAGGACCCTAGGTGTAAAAACACCTCTGCTACGTGTGCCAGTAAAATTTAATACGACCTCCGGTACATTTTCGCCTACATCTAGCATTCCGCTTCCTGCAAAAAGTAATTTCACGCTTCTTATAAAGCTAGTCTTGCCGAATCCATTCCTTCCGAAAAGTAAATATATGGGCTTGCCTTGTGACAAGGTAAATTCTACATTCTGTTCACCATAATAAGCAAAAAGATTACAAATCGTAATGCGTTTATAAAATATCATCACTATCTCCTAGCTTCGCCGTTTCATCATCAATATTTTTCATAATGATCTCATAAATTTCGTTATCCTTGATACCTTCTTTTCGCACCATTTCTGAGATAATGCGCTTTGCCGCCTCTCCACCCTTACTTGTCGTATCGATTAAATCAACATCCTCTAATATGGGCGTTGAAATTTCAATATTTTGCATTCTGTCAAACTCCTTTGATATTGTAATACACGAGCTTTCGCTATCGAATTCTTTTTCCCAAATCTTAGCGATCATTCCTAGTTGTTCGTCACTAATTAGCTCACTGCCGCCGCACGCCTTAAATTCTGCTTCGGCGCGCAAAAGCCTTCTTAGAATTTCTTTTCGCGCCGAAGACGTAAAAGGCCCTGGACGAAAACTACCATCTTTTTTAAAATCGCACCTCATTGAACGATTTTCCCTAGCCTTCTTTATAAAATTCCTAAATTCATTTAATACCGCCAGCGAGCTCTCACCGCTTTTTATGAAGCCTTGCATAGATTTATCTTCGTTTATCAGCGTACATACCCAACATCCAAAGCGGCTTCCACCGCAGCTACTTTGCGACTTATCGATTATAAACTGACATTCATCGCCACTAGCCTGCGAATAAAGCGAAAATAACTTAGCGTGACTAATGCCCCAAGGTGGCGGATTTTGCGTAGTAAGATAGCTCCAAACATCCTCTGTAAGCCACTCGGTGATCGGCGAATAAATTAGTACATTCTCGTAGTCATCATGCTTACTAAATCCATCCTCGCTAACAGTGCGCTTTTCTATACTTCGACGACGATTCATACTTTCACTTTTTCGTACGCCTAGCGTCATTATTGCACTTCCATGCTTTTCTACGATATTTTTTACAATTGATTTCATAGGATTTATTTTTAGACGTTCTGTACACCATCGAAATATACGCGTAGGACTTGGATAACCTTTACCAATAAGATTTACCCAGAATTCATTTTGCGGCGATGGATGAGCAACTATTATTTCAAAAGGAAGTCCGCGCATCTTGGCGTCTAAATTTATCGCCTTTACAATATTTTTGAAATAAACGGCTACATTAGGAGCTTCTACTAAAGTATCTGAAAGTATCGCATAAGTAGGATTTAACTCATCTTTAGGCAGCTTGGTTATCATTTCATACATTAACTGCAAAACACAGGTAGAATCCTTACCGCCGCTAAAAGTAATAATCCACGCACGTATATTTTTTATAACGTGCTAAAATCTGTGCTCTTGTATCGTTTAAAAGCGCAATAAATCTATTATCGCTAGAGGTAAATTGCACACCGCTTTCTTTGGCCTCAATTAAATTGCCGTCGTAAAATTTTACTAACGGGTTATCTATTTGCTTTGCTAAATTTTGTGCGCGCGTCGAACTAAAGCAACAAAGAATATACTGAGCCTTTGGATTTCGCTCTATAAAATCTAAAATTTCATCCTTAGTAGTTAGGTTTACAGAATTTGCAATATGATCTGCCAGATAAGCACTGCGCGACCTGATATCTATAATAGCGCTATTTTCAAGAGAGGCTAGAGAGGAAACTGACAAGATTCTAGATCTTACGTTGCTTTTAAGAATGCTTGATCTGGACACAGCCATCTCCTTTTTTGTACTTTCGTAAATTATAATATCCGCAGCGTAAAATTTTACTGAAACCCCAAAAAATTTATACAACAACTCCATGTAATCATATGAAACAATAGCAGCACTTGCTTTGAAAAATTTAGCCACATGGAAATTTTTTGCTAAATTTTACTTCTAGCTTAGAAATTTATACCTGTATAAAATTTACTTTGAATAGCATATTTGACCTCTCATCGCTACCGCTTGCGATGCACGATCTTTATATGAGATTGTGACGAGGCTTTATGCGCTTCGAATTTCATCAAACATTCTAAAATTTTACCGCTTCGTGGTGCGAGAATAGACTCAGGGTAAATTTCGTTTCGCTATTAGCGCGACAACGCGTGCCTTTTCTACTCACTTAATATATCAAGAGCCACTTTTAATTGCTCTTTAAAGGTTTCTCTCAGATCTTTTGGTTCTAGTATCTCGATATCTGGAAGCCACTTTTTTATAAATGGCAATATCTCCATATCCTGAGTAAAATCTATGCTAAAAATAATGCTACCATCATCTAGCTTCTTTTTAAATTTTTGAGTCGGGAAAAACGGCTTCATACCTTCCATAAAATATATGGCAACTTTCGGCGAGGCCTTTAATAACGCCATTCGCGATGGTTCCGACGACAAGCTCATAGCATTTTGTATTTTATTGAAATACGTTTCGTATTCCTTCAATATCTTTCCTTCGTATTTTTTTGAGCTTTTGCTAAGCGATACGATAAAAGCCACTCTTAAAAGCCTAAAATTTGGCGTATCCGATACATTTTCGAAAAATTCTCTATACACGCATTCACCGGGGATGCCGATTCCTCGCAGCTTGCGCTTACGAAAGGACAACTCGCCTTTCTAAGAGCGTATCCGGCGCCCCTGATCGCCGAGCCAATAAAAGGATGCGAGGGCTTTAAATCCGTGCCGTAAACGCCTAACTCTAAATATTTAAGCATGAATGACCTTTTATATTTTTGAGAAAATTATACTATAAAATGAGCTTTTGTATTTTAAAACTGACAAAATATGCTTATAATTGCGAGCA
The DNA here is from genome assembly GCA_963529595.1 of uncultured Campylobacter sp. GTDB lineage: Bacteria > Campylobacterota > Campylobacteria > Campylobacterales > Campylobacteraceae > Campylobacter_B. The sequence continues at coordinate 10,654 of CAUSBF010000013.1, read as the reverse complement.
TTCAATAAGAAATTTTAACGCAATAAAAGCATCTAAAAATTTGATCGTTTTGAGGATTTTGCTTGCAAAATAAATTTTATACTTTTACTGCTTTCCATTAGGCTATCTTTAACTTGAACTCATGTAAAGGAGCAGTAAAGTTACGATAAGAACTATGTCCTTGAAAAGTAACGAGCGTAACGAAGTTAAAAATATCTAAGTTTTCAGGTGAGATAAAGATTGATGAAAGCTACTTTGGATCTAAGAGAGTAAGGGGAAAAGAGGTAGAGGCGCAAGCGGAAAGTAGCCGGTATTTGGAATGCTAAAGCGTGACGGTAAAGTCTATACCCAGATAGTTAAAAACTGCTCTGCAAATGAGCTAATACCCATACTACCCAAATTTAGTGATCTGGACGAGAGCGTTATTTATTCTGATTACTGGAAAACTTATGACGGACTCGTCGATTATGGAGCCAAAGCACACTACAGAGCGAAGCACTCTAAAAATTAATTTGCTAACGATAAAAATCATATAAACGGTATAGAAAACTTCTGGGGTTATGCTAAACATAGATTATCTAAATTTAAAGGCATTAAAAAAGAAAATTTCTTGCTTCATCTTAAAGAGTGTGAATTTAGAGATACAAAATAAGCGAAGCACACACGAAGTGATGTTTCTTATAAAAGAACTCTTTATATTTGTCAAACAACTTTTACCAAGTCGCTTAAAATCCATTTTGTTATAATGCATTGTAAATTTAACCAAAAGGGGCAAAAATGAAAGAATAAATCCTAAAAACTGCTACTAGCTATGAAATTAGTTGAAATTCCTATTAAGCTACTCACATAATTTTTGATTTTAAGGAGAATAAATGAACGAATTATTCATTCAGGCCAAAACACTACAAAACCTTTTGATTTCTCGCGCCACCGGAGGGCAAGAAAATAACATTGAATACACGCGTCTAAGACAGACAGTTCTTGCAAATACAGCATTTGACGCATATGTTCCTCAATTTATAAAAATTTGTAGAAATCTTGATCAATTTTGGCAGTTTATAAAATATAAGTTCGGTAGATATGCTGAACGTCGGGATTATATATGGTCTGAGTTTTCTTCGTTATTAGAAGTCCTAGAACGAGGCGGCTTGGCTCCGTCTGATGAATTTGTGACCAATGGTATAAAGAAAATTGATTCTGCTCACGTACAAGCAGCATGGTCAAAAGCATTGGACAGAAGAACAAACGATCCAGAAGGCGCAATTACATCAGCTCGAACGCTAATAGAAACCGTCTGTAAGCACATCCTTGATGATATGAATGTACAATATGATGACACGGTGGATTTACCCAAACTTTATAAAGAAACTGCAAAAGTTTTAAATCTTGCTCCATCTCAGCACACGGAAGAAGTATTCAAACAAATTCTTGGTGGTTGCACGGCCGTTATTGAGGGATTAGGAACACTTCGTAACCGTCTAAGCGATGCTCACGGCAAAGGAAAAGTCGGTGCGAAACCTGCATCGCGTCATGCCGAGCTGGCTGTTAATTTATCTGGATCATTGGCTAGTTATCTTTTAGCCACTTGGGAGGCCCGCAAGGAAACACAAATTTGATAATAAACAAAAGCCCGATGTTCCGCCCATACTCTTTGAGTGGACTTGTGACGCCGTACGTAAATTTAAATGGTATGCTTGTCAAATTTGGGTTAGTTTCTAGCCCAAATTTTAAAGTCAAATGTTGTGTGGTGCTGCATCGTTTTTGGTGGTCTATCGAAAAATCACAATTTAAAGGTCGGGCGGGCGCCCGACCGGTATCAGGAAGGAGGAGTTAAAATATATAAACCGCGCCGAGCACGATAAATGCTCTTAGGCAAAAGCCGCCCACAAGTACGCCGTATTCGTTATAAACACAGCTTTTTATTTCCTCGCCGCCGTACGCGCAGACGCTACCGTCCGCATTTACGCTGCAACTGCGAAGCATAAATTTACTTCCGCCAAGCAGCGGCATAATAAGCCCCAAAACAACAAAGCCTATCCAAAACATCGGCGCAAGCGAGCCGCTGACTATCTTAGTTACGCTAGCCATGCCCGCAGCCTCGCTTCTCACGCCCGCAAATAGCGCTAGCACCGCAACGATCTCAAGCGCGACTAGCACGACGTGAAATTTATGCGCGCAGTGGCTTAGCCCGTGCCCTGCATTTAGCGTAGCGGCAGCATTTGCGCTAAGCCCCGTAGAGATCGCGGAGATCGTAAATAAAATCGGCAGCCACACGCTAGCCCAAAGCGGGATCGCCTTTACGACGTAAAGCAGTAGCCCCGTATATCCCATTACTCCAAGCGCCAAAATAGCTCCGAGCGTGAGCATCATATCGCAAATTTTACCGCTTTTTTTGATCTGCAAAAGCACCAAAACGCTAACTACGATAAAAAACGTAAGTAGATACGTACCTATGCTCATCATCGATACCGGACGCGTGTAGAGCTGTAAAATTTTAATAGGATTTATTGCAGCGCTCGGTGCCAAGTCAAATAGCAAAAGCGCGGTTCCTATTATTACCGCAACGGGTGCTAGCAGAAAGCCGAACTTATAAAACCTCTCGTTTAATGAGCCCAAAAAGCCCTTGTAAGCCAAAGCCGAGCATAAAAACGCCCCGGCGCCTAAACCGCCTAGAAACAAATAGATGACTATGAGCCATCCCCAAGTCGTCTGTACCATTGTCATTCCTTTAAATTTTTAAAAATTCCAGGATCTTTTAGCGCACTTTTAAGCGCATCCATCTCGCTATTTAAGTAGAGATTTAAAAAGCCCCCGAAGTTCTTCCAAACGTCTAAATTTGCGTGCTCATCGCAACGAGCGGCAAATTTGCAAAACCACTGCGATGGATGAGCGGCGATAAATTCCGCTTTTTTGCGCAGAATTTCGTTAAATTTAGCCTCATCCTCCGCTTTTAGCGCGCTAAAACTTAGAAAATAAAGATATTGCAACTCGTACCCGATGAAATCGTCGGGAAATTTATCAAGCTGCGAATCCTCGAGTTTTAGTCCCGAGCTTTCATAAAAGCTTCGCACCTGCATCGTCTTTACCCCAAACATCGTTTGATAGTCGAAATACACCGACTCGTAAGGCTCGGCTTTGGGGCGCTTAGGACCTACGAAGAGCCTATTGAATTCGTAGCGAATTTCATCGATTAAGCTTGGCTCGCTTTTGCATTCGGCAAATTCGAGGATAAATTTATGCTCTTTAAGCTTAGGCGCGAAATCCTGCGTCAAATTTAAAAGCTCGTTCAAATTTTCACCGGTAAGCGGCACCAAAAATACCTGCCTCAAAAAGTCCTCAATGCAAAGGCTCTGCTTTAAATTACGCATCTTTTTATCCTTAGTGGATAAACTCGTTACGCTTTATGCGAGGATAGAAGCGGATGTTTGGCTTCGTAAAAAATCGCTTAAAGCCCGGCATCTCCTTCTCCATCCCCGCGCTATCGCTCACGTCGCTATCAACTAGCTTTAGCACGTCGCAAGGACAGCCCGCCACGCACGCAGGCTCCTCGCCGCGCTCGAGCTTCTCGGCGCAGAGATTGCACTTTTGCGCTTTGCCGTCTTTACCTTTAGTTATAGAGCCATAAGGACAGGCGACTAGGCAATATCCGCAGCCGATGCATTTATCGTGTAGCGGCTGAACTACGCCGTTTTCGAGCTTAATGTAAGCTCCCACGGGGCAGACGTCCATACATGCAGGCTCTTCGCAATGGTGGCACGAATGCGAGATGAAAATTTCTTTTTCAATCTCATCTTCATGGATGAGCATCATATCGACGTGGCGCCAGTTGATGTCGGGGTCTTGGTTATGATAGACCTGACATGAAATTTCACACGCCTTACAACCTATGCAAAAGTTGTAATCAAATAAAAATCCTTGTTTTCGTTTCATTTTATGCCTCCTGTTTTGCAGCTTTTTTTACTTCGCAAAAGCTTGCAGTATAGGTCGATCCGTTACCCAAATCGCTCACTCCGTCCGAGCAAAGAATATTTGCTCCCGTGCGAGATTTGGTGACTTTAACCCAGATATTATTCCACGCATAGACGATGCCAGGCTGCATCTGATTGGTCTCAATCGCCGTAAATATCGCCGTGCCCTTTTCATTCGTGGCTTCAACCGTATCGCCCTCTTTGATGCCGCGCGCCAGCATATCCTCGCGCGTCATAAATAGCTCGGCGTTGCCCTTTACAATGACGCGTTTTAGGATGTAAGGCATATTGCCCCAGTTTGAGTTATCCTGAAGCTGCGTACCCGGCGTCATGAAATAAAGCGGATACTTTTTCAAGTAATCTTTGCCGAAATTTTTATGCCTTTCGTAGTAATCCCAATCGTCGTCAAGATCGATCACCGGATGATAGCCTGCGTCCTTGAAAGCTTCGGAGTAAAGCTCGCACTTGCCGCTTTTAGTGCCGAATACCAGCTTGTCCTTCGGCGCATAAGGGTAGTAAGGAAACTGATCTTTCATCGTCTCAGGAGTTCTAAATGGCTTGATCCAGCCTACGCTTTTTAGTTTTTCGTAGGTGATGTTTTGCTTTTTGGCAAATTCCGTATCCAAAAACTTTCTGCAAACCGTTTCGCTATCCCAATCGAAGCACTCCTCGGTATATCCCATCGCCTTGGCTAGAGCGTTAAAAAATTCCAAATTCGTCTTGGCTTCGCCCAACGGCTTGACGCTTTGGGCGTTGTAGCAGACGTAGCCCGAAATTTGATCGTTTTGAATATCTTCGCTCTCCATAAAGGTAACGCCCGGCAATACGTAGTCAGCGTAATCGCAGGTGTCGGTATCGTAAGGATCGATGACTACCAAGAAAAAATCGTCGTCCATCACGCGTTTTTTAATTAAATTTGTATTCGGCGCCGTTACCATTAAATTTGAGTTGTAGTTGATACAGGCGCGAATGACCGTATTTATCGGCTTACCTAGATAGGTCGGATTTTCCCTTTGGATACCTTTGCCGAATTCTATATAGCTTATTTGCTGGCGCTCTATCTTTTTGCCTTCCGCGTCTTTCGGCGAAAGATCAGGCATGCAGTTATCGAAGTTAAAGCAGCCCTTTACATGCACGTAAGCCCAGAATAATCCACCGCCAAGTTTTGTAAGGCAGCCCGTAAGTACCGGCAAGAAAGTAACCGCACGCACCAGCCTTGCGCCGTTAAAGTGCCTTTGTCCGCCGTCGCCGTGCATGATAGCCGGTGCTTTTGCGTGAGCGTATTCTCTAGCAAAGACTTTGATCTGATCCACGCTTGCTCCACACATTTCAGATAGTTCGCCGTAAGTGTAGAGTGAGCACTCATGTACTAGATCTTCAAAGCCGGTTGTATATTTTTCTACGAATTCATGATCATATAGATCTTCTTCTATCAAAAATTTACACACCGCTAGACAAAATGCCGGATCGCTTGAAGGCTTTAGCTGGATAAACATATCGGCTTGGTTTGCGAGCGGAATTCTGATCGTATTTATGACGATGATTTTGCCGCCTCGCTTTTTGACGCGGTGAGCAAATCTAATCCAGTGCACCGCCGTATAGGCTTCGTTTGAGCCCCAGCTGATATACATGTCGCTCTCATCCACTTCCAGCGCGTCTTTTGAAAAATCCGTGCCGATAACGCTCGGCGTGCCCGCATAGCGCGGCCAGTCGCACGGGTTGCGCACAAGCCTCGTAGCGCCGTATTTTTCAAAGAAATTTCCAGGCGCGATCGTCTTTGAGATATGTCCTTCGTTGCCCGAATAGACAAATTCCGTCAGCGCCTCGCCGCCGTATTTTGCCTTGATCTCGGTAAGCTTCGCGGCTATCTCTTTTAGCGCTTGATCCCAGCTGATGCGCTCCCATTTACCCTCACACTTTTTGCCGACGCGCTTCATTGGATACATTATGCGATCGGCGTTATATAGGTGCATCGCGTAGGTATGCCCCTTGACGCAGACCGTGCCTTGCGTTAGAGGGTGTTTCGGATCGCCCTTGATGCTGACCATCTTACCGTCTTTGATCTCTGCGATCATCGAACAGGCGTCGCGGCAGTTTCTAGGACAGGTGAGATAGTGATACTCTACGCCCTGCTCGTTTTTATAGGATTTCGGTTTAAAATCCACCTCAAACTGCTCCATACCGAATAGGCTTGGAGAGGCTCCCGCCGTAGCCAGAGCCGCTCCCGCGCCTTTTAAGAAAGAACGTCTTTGCATCTCTTCTCCTTAAATGTGAGCTTTATTTCATATCGTATATGAAAACCTTATTTTCTTTGCCTTCGCGCGAAAAAACATAAAATTTGCCGTCCTTCACAGCAAGCGCCATCGCGTTTGCCGCTCCGCTAAAACTATACGCATCCTCAATCTTATGAGTTTTCAAATTTAGCTTTAAAATGGTTGAGAAATTTTTACTCAAAAGATAAACGGCGTCAGGTTGAGCGTCGATACCCGTGACGTAGTATTCGCCTAGGCTCCTGCTCTCTTTTAGCTTTAAATTTGAGCCGATTTGCGGAATAAATTCCTCCAAAATCATCTTATCGTCGCCGTCAAACACCGCCACGCTCCAATAATCCCTCACGTCATTAGGCACGGACGCAACGATAAATTTATTTGCAGCCGCGTCGTAATCCCAGCCGAGGATATATTGTTGCTTCGCTCGAAGCGTGGAGAAGCGCCCTTTGTTGCCAAGATCGTTTAGCTTCCATTTGTCCCAGCCCTCGCTCAAGTGCCTCCACTGGCTATTTTGCTCCTCTGCACTAAGCCCGTCCGTAGGTTCATAAAATACGAAGGTTTTATTAAAGCTTATCATGCCGACCTCGTTTTTATACCACGCTGCGCCTACGGTTGCCTCCATCTCCATTATAAAGTGGCGATCGTGCTTGCCGTATCTAAGCGGCTTTAAATTTTCGTCCGCAACGTAAAATTCGTTATTTTTAGAAACCAGCGCGAACTGTTTTTTATCTGCGTCGTAGTCCGCCCCCGTAATCGGCGCGTCGTTTTGTAAGCTTAAGCTCACTTCTGCACTCGGCGTACCGAGCTCCTTCACGCCCTCAAGCGCGCCCGCTTTGCTATCAAGATTAAACTCAAACCCAAACGCCAGAGCCGCTAGCGCCGTAAAAATCATCAGCTTTTTCATCTTTTTGCTCCTTAGTTTGGCAGATCCGGAAGCTCCGGATTCCAATCGAATCTAAAATCAAGCGCGCTTTGCCAGTGATCTTTCTCCCAAAACCATTTTGCAGGATCAAGGCTCATCCTAGCCGGCGTGCTAGAGCCCAGATACGGCGGCGGGCCTGAGACGATGAAAGCCTGCGCGCAGTTTGCGGCGATGATGACGATGAAGATTAAATTTGCAATCTTGCCCAGAGGCAGATAGCGCAAAAACTCGCCGTATTCGCCGCTCGTGCTCTTTTTCATTATATCGCCCAAATTTTTGCTACATAAAAATATAACCGCCAAAAACGCGATTACGCAAAAATCCACGACGATGACCCAAAGCTGCGTGTGCGCGCCTAAAATTTCAAGTCCGAAGCCCTGCTTTATGTCGAGGTAGCCCCCGAACGTCCCATCAAGGCTATAATGGATAAAGCCGTTGAACATCCCCCAGCAAGCCATCAGTAAAAGCGCCGCGACGTAGCCGGGTTTTAGACCGTATCTAAGGATAAAAAGCGCGATAAGACTGATGGCTATCATCGTGATCCTCTCCGCCCAGCACATCACGCACGGGCTATCTCCCATGCCAAAGCCCAGTACCAAACAGGCTATGCCGACCGGAAGAGCCACGAGGGCGATGATGGCTAGCGACATTAGGTTAAAAAATCCTCGCTCGGCGGCGGGAATTTGATTTTGCTCTAAATTTTGCATATCGCCCTCCTAAAAGTTGCCTACCGGCACGACAACCCATAAATTTACGTAAAACTCGAGCGCGATCAGTATCGCGCAGCCTGCCGCCGCACAGCCCGTAGCTAGATTTTTCCTCTGCGGCTTAAAATATAATATAAGCCCGCTGATCAAAAATAGCGTCAAAATAAGAAATTCCATTTCAAACCGTCCTTTCCTAATAAAATTTAATCCTAAGCATGCTTATTCTTAAAGAAATAATATAATTTTATTTATTAATTCTAGTTTAAAAAATAGATTTTTTCGTTCATATTAAATTTTTTTGTATAAAATTTTCCTACAAAAAATCTATTTTTATAAATTATTTTATTATATTTAAGTGAATATTAAAGATATAATTAAAATTTTACAAATTATTTTACTCGCTAATATTTTTTATCCTTAAGATAAAATTTAAAACAACTTAAACAAATATTGTGTAATATTTCAACAGAATTTTAACCTAAGGCGAAATATGGAAAATATATTTTTAGAATCTTACGACGTATTTAAGGTATCGAAAAATGCGAGCAAGCTAAAAATTTACAACGACTTTTTAAAGGACAACAAAAGATACTCAGTAACGCGCTGCTACTATGTCATAGTCGTGGATAATACCTTTTTGACCTACTCGCATTTGATGATTTATGAGGAGTTGCTTTATCTTCTGTATTCGCAGAACAAGCTAAAAAACGGCGATTTTTTGCTGACACTCAAAAAATCGGAGCTGGCGAAAAAATTTAAGACCGATATCACAAAAAGCGCTACCGAGACGATAAAGCGCCTTTATGAGATGCAGCAGGTCAAAATCACTATTTTCGTAAAAGACAAAGTCGAAAAACAGATGAATATCATAGAACGCATCGACGCACCCGTGACCGAAAAATACGGAGACATCCCCGACGAGATCAATATCTCGCTAAATTCCGAGTTTGTGCGGCTCTACCGCTGCGCGTATCTGGATAAGATCGAGTATTTAAATAGCTTTGATATTGAGCAGGGCAGCTTCATCCGTTACTTTATGCAGCACGAGCTGGACGGTGGTGTCAAAAGTTCTGCGATCATCGATAAAATGGGTGTTACGACGTATCTACCCTTCACTTATAAAAAGCGCTTCGAACAAGAGATCGCGAGAGTGAGCTTTTATTATAAAAACGAGAAATTTTGCATAAAAGACGGCTTTGTTGTCATCGAAAACCACGAAAACAAGGTGATAGATAATCAAAACGCGTCGATTGAGCTTTTCGGCGCGATATACGAGCAGATAACGCAAAACTGCACCAAATCCGTTACGCTAAATGAGCAAAATTTAGCGAAGTATTACGCGCGCTTCGGCAGGTTTGAGACGAGCCAGACGGTGTTTAAAATTTTAAGCAATATGGAGCTCATGCTAAATCAATCGATGCAGAAAGAAAACGCGAAGATCGCCTGCTTTTCGCACTTTTTCGAAAGTATCGTCTGCAAAAACGGCAATGAATTTGAAATTTTGATCGAGCTAAATCAAAAGGGCTTTGAGTATATCGTCTCGCGCAGCGCGAATTTGGACTTTTGGAATGTCGAAGCTGCAGACTATGGGCTCACGCCGTATCCCGTAAATAGCTGTGCGACAAACGGCAAACTGGGATAAATTTAAGAGGGCAAATTTAAAATTTAGCCGCAAAAATACTCGAGCTCGCTCGCCGCATCAATGACAAAGCGCGAGCAAAATTTTAAAAATTTACTCCTGCGTCCTTAGCTCGGCGATGAGTCCGTCAAGCTCGCCGCTATTTTGCGCACTCAAAAGCCGCTCGTTTATGAGCCGCATTTGCGCCGAAAATTCGCTACCAAGCATATCTGCGACGAAATTTTCGCTCTCGCTCTCATCCGTCACCGGATACATATCGCGCCAGATGTCGGTTATCCACCAGCCGCACTTTGAGACGCAGGTAAAGTCCTTCAAAACGCCCATCTTTAGCTTCATCATCACTTCATCGGTTTGCTTGATCTCGCTCGCGACGAAGTCTTTGTGGATACCATCTAAGCAGGTAAAAATGCGGTGTCCTAGACTTTGGACACTATTTTCGGAGCAAATCCTAAACTGAAAGACGCTATCTTTAAAATTTAGATCGGATAAGCAAATTGGATGCTTTTGAGTAAAATTCGGAAACGAATCGAAGCTCCTGTCGTCGATGCTAAGCGCCCAACTCGAGTTTGGATTTTTGCGGTCGAACTCACCGAAACTAAGCCTGATAAATTCTTTATAGCTTAGCTCTTCGGCGGTGAAAAAGTCGTAGTTAGAACAGTTTACAGCTTTAAAATCTTTAAATTTCATATCTTTCTCCCGTAAAAATACCGTTTCAAATTCTATTGAGACGGTATTGTATCATTTTGCGGGATTTATTTTTATTAATCCGAATAAATTTAATCAAGAATTCGCAGCTCAAATTCCAACTAAAGCTTATTGCCATATTTTGGATAGTGTTTGCGCATGCTAAATAGTAAAATTTAATGACATTTGAAATATCTTGAAGAAATTCCGCCGCTTGGAATTTCGCACCGCAGAATTCCAAGACCGAACTTCCAAGGTAAAATTCTACGCATAGGATTTTAGTGCAGAATTTTACTCGCGATAAAGCCTCGCCAAATATGGTACAAAAGCTCCGTTGAAACCGAAATCTTGCGGATTTGTGGCGCCTAAATTTACGCGCCGCACACGAAGTTAAATTTTAATTCGCGCTGCGAAATAAATCATAAAATTCTATTTCACCAGCTCGTAATTATACTCTTTCGTGCCGTCGAGTAGATTTGTGACGT
>CAUSBF010000012.1:0-17517 GCA_963529595.1 uncultured Campylobacter sp. | reverse complement strand
GGCGCGCCGAAAAAGGAGGTCACCACGCCGATCGGAATTTCTACCGGCGAGAGGGCGTTTTTAGCGATTACGTCGCAAAAAACCAAAAAAACTCCGCCGGTAAGCGCGCTAGCAGGGATCAGCACGGCGTTACTCGCCGTATGAAGCGCCATGCGAAGCGTGTGCGGAATGATGAGCCCCACGAAGCCTATCATCCCCGTAAATGCGACCGAAAAGCCGATGATGAGCGAGGAGACGATGAGTAGGCTCTTCTTGGACTTCTCGACGTTGAGTCCCAGCGATTTCGCCTCCTCGTCGCCGTTTAAGATGATATTTAGCTCGTGACGCTTCGCGTAAAAATATGCCATGCAAAACAGCAGCGGCGGTAGCAAAAGCGCGATCTTTTGCCAGTTTGCGCCGCCTAGATAGCCCATCATCCACGCCGTAATCCTAAAACTATCCTCTCCGATTAGATAGACCGCGAAGGATGTAAATGCGCCCAAAAAGGACGATACAGCGATGCCTACGATCAGCAGAGTCGAGATCGAGCGGGTATGGGCTGCGAGCTTAAAGATCACGAGCGAAAGCCCGCTGGCGGCCAAAAACGCGAAAATTCCGTAAAAAACGTCGCTAAGCCCCAGCAGGTAAGCTATGACCGCGCCGAAGGTCGCTGCCGAAGCAATACCGATGATGTAGGGATCTGCAAGCGGGTTTAAAAATACGCTTTGCACTACCACTCCCGAAGTTGCCAGCAGCGCGCCTATTAAAATTCCAAGCACGAGGCGCGGCAGGCGCATTTGCGTTAAAATCAGCTCCTTGGTCTCGTCTATCTCGCCGAAGGTGAAAAATTTTACGATGTCGCCTAGCGAAATGCTCGCTCCGCCGCTACTTACGGCTACTAAAGCAAGCAATATGAAAGCTACGATTAGAAAGAGATAAAATTTAAAGCTCATAGCCCACCAGGCGAACTATACGCGCAGATTTCGTCGCGGCGGATATTTTTAAAATTTAAGCGGCGTCGGGAATTTATGCATGCGGAATTTATGAAATTCTCGCGGCTGGCGCAATTATTTTTGAAGCTTGCATAGCTTTTGATATCAGCGCGAAAAAGTACGTAGCCGCACACCTGATCCGGCATAAATTTCCTCCTAAAAGTATTCGCGATTTTTATTAAGAAATTAAAATCGTTATCATGGGATTTTATCGCTTGGTTTCTTAAACCGCGATAAATTCCGTAACGGTTAAGAGCTGCGGAGTTAAATTTAGGGCGATTAAATATTAAAATTTCGCGCGTCTCCAAGCCGCCTATTTAAATTTGAAATTCAAAATTTAGGCATTAAATTTAAACGCCGAAAGAGCTCTTTTTAATTTCGCGATTCAGCTTTAAATTATAAAAACGCCGATAAAATACGCACTAAATTTTATTTAACGAGCCCCGCTTTAAAGGCGCAAGCCGTTTTGTTAAACGACGAATTGCGCCAAAGCCGCTCGCTAAGCTTTAAGGAGTGAGCATGAAATTTTGGCAAAAGATCCTTTGGGCGGCGGTCGCCGTCATAGGGGCGTGGTGTTTCGGCGTACTTGCGCTAAATAAAGGCGAGAGCATCAGCGCCGTCTGGCTTGTAGTAGCTAGCGCGTGCATCTATCTGATCGGATACACCTTCTACGGGCGCTTTATCGCGTATCGCGTATTCGACCTGGACGATCGCCGCGCAACTCCTGCGGTGATCCGAAACGACGGGCGCGATTACGTCCCTACGAACAAATATGTCCTTTTCGGCCACCATTTCGCCGCTATCGCGGGCGCCGGACCGCTCGTAGGCCCCGTAGTGGCCGCACAGATGGGCTATCTACCCGGCACTATTTGGCTTTTGGTAGGCGTCGTGCTCGCAGGCGCAGTGCATGATTTCATCGTGCTCGTGCTATCTACGCGACGCGGCGGCAAGAGCCTAGGCGAGATGATCAAAGACGAGATGGGCAAGCTCACGGGCGGCATCGCGATGATCGGAATTTTTTTCATCATGCTGATCATCGTGGCGATCTTGGCGATGGTTGTCGTAAAGGCGCTCGCGAACTCGCCGTGGGGGCTTTTTACGATCGCGATGACGATACCGATCGCCATATTTATGGGAATTTACATGAGGTTTTTGCGCCCGGGCAAGGTCAGCGAGGCATCGATCATCGGCTTTGTTTTGCTGATGCTTGCGCTTTGGGGTGGGCATTACGTCTCGATCGATCCGTACTGGCACGACGTTTTTTCACTAAAGGGCGAGACACTCGCGCTTCTTACTATCGGCTACGGCTTTATCGCGGCGATTTTGCCCGTGTGGCTGCTGCTTGCGCCGCGCGATTATCTAAGCACCTTCCTTAAGCTCGGCGTCATCATCGGCATGGCGGTTGCGATAATCTTTGTCGCGCCCGAGCTTAAAATGCCCGCTACGACGAAATTTATCGACGGCACGGGTCCTGTTTTTGCAGGTCCGATATTTCCGTTTTTGTTTATCACGATCGCATGCGGCGCGATCTCGGGCTTTCATGCGCTGATCTCCAGCGGCACGACGCCGAAGATGCTCGAGCGCGAAACCCACACTCTTTTCATCGGCTACGGCTCGATGCTTATGGAGAGCCTTGTGGGCGTAATGGCGCTTGTGGCTGCGTGCATCCTAAGCCCGGGCGAATACTTCGCTATCAACTCGCCTGCTGCGGTGCTCGGTAAAGACGCGGTAAGCGCCGCCGCGTATATAAGCTCTATCGGATTTAGCATTACGCCCGAGCAGATCGGCGCCTTGGCTTCAAACGTCGGCGAAACCACGATGATGAGCCGTACGGGTGGTGCTCCTACCTTTGCGATGGGGCTAACGATGCTGCTGCATCAGATCATCGGCGGCAAGGAGTTGATGGCGTTTTGGTACCATTTTGCGATCTTGTTTGAAGCGCTGTTTATTCTGACCGCGGTCGATGCGGGCACGCGCACGGGGCGCTTTATGGTGCAAGAAATTTTAGGCAACGTCTATAAACCATTCTCCGATACTAAAAATTCCCTCTACGGCATCATCGCGACGCTGATCTGCGTGGCGGGCTGGGGCTATCTGCTCTACAGCGGCGTTACCGATCCTATGGGCGGAATTTACACGCTGTGGCCGCTTTTCGGTGCGTCCAATCAGATGCTCGCGGGCATCGCGCTGCTGCTTGCGACGGTGGTGCTTTTTAAAATGGGCAAGCAAAAATACGCCTTCGTCACGATCGCTCCTGCGATTTGGGTGCTTATAACTACGCTTTATGCGGCGATATTAAAGCTGATGCCGGCTAACGGCGAGCGCGTGCACGACGCGGTAAGCCACGTGGCTATCGCGCAAAATACCGCCGCCAAGCTCGCCGGCCTGAGCGATCCTGCCGCGATCGAGAAGGCGCAGGCTATCATCAGAAATAACGTCATCGACGCCGTGCTATGTGCTCTTTTCGTCGTCGTTACGATCATCGTCATAGCCCAGACTATTCGAATGTGCCTTAAAATTTCAAAGGGCGGCGCGAGCGAGGGGTATTTTAATCTGGCGGAAAGCGAGTACGTAGATAGGAGCGTTTATGAAAAAGTTTAAATTTAACCCGCTCGCAGCCCCGAAGGCCGTGGCGAGGTTTTTGGCGCGCGCGGATGCCGCGCTTGCGCCGCTCATCGGGCTCGGCGATTACGAGGGCTATCTGCGCCATTTCAGAAGCGCTCATCCTGACGAAGTTCCGCTAAGCAGGGCGGAATTTTTCCGCGCGATGCAAGATAGCAAGGCAAAAAACGTCAAGTGCTGATAGCGGCGAAAGGGCGCGGTCGCGCCGTACTCATCGCCGACCCGCGACGCTTTGCCGTCATATCACGGAATTTCGCCGCGGATTTGAAATTTTAAATTTGATAGGGTGCGGGTGCGCGAGTCATGAAATTTAGCCCGCTGCTAGGGCTAAAATTTCGCGCATGCCTCTTTGAGATTGCGCTTTAAATTTGCTCGCACTTAGGGCGTTCAGATTTATTCTTGCCGTCGCGCCGTACTTATCGCTAGCCGCGACGTTTTGCAACGGTCTCGCCTGCATGTCGTAGAATTTTTAAACGGGTATTTCCGCGTCTTGGTAGAATTCTATATAAAATTTTTGCAAAATTTTTAACAAACCTGCCTTAATTAAAGGCGTAAAATCACGGCTGCAAATTTTAAATCAGGAATGTGGGTGTGCTTGGACAATGGCTTAGATCTCATAGCAGGTTAAAATTTGCTCCGCGTCATCGTCGTAGGCATTATCGACTAGTACGAGATCGCGGGCGCACTCAGGCGCGCGATGCCCGCGTTTTCCATTTTCACCGGGAGCGAGGAGTGAATATTCACGGTTTTCGATACCGGGTCGCCTCTGTACGCTAAATTTTGCTCGGCAAATGCGTCCTTTTGCTCCGCTTCGTATTTTGCGCTCGCATCCTGGCAAGAAACAGCCGTAACTATGCCTAAAATTCTCGCACCCTTTTGTTTAAATTTATGCGCCAGCACGGGCTTTGCCGCGAGGTATTGGACCTGCTCGCCGAGTTTAAATTTAAAGGGCTCGTCGCACTCAAATTTATCCATCGTTTCGCATCCGGATTTGCTCGCCTTGCCCTGCGTAAATTCGCCCGAGCCGCCGCGATTAAATTCGTCCGCTTCGTCACATCTCAATTCCTCAGCTTTATCGTGCGCAAATTTGCCCGAGTCGTCGTGCTCGCCGCTCTCGAGGTCGCCCAAGCTGCCGTGCTCGAAGCCGCCCGCCTCGCTACGCAGATCAAGAGCTCTCAGCTCATTCGGTTCGTTTATAAAGTATCCGCGCCAGCCGTCCGGTCCGTCTGCCGCAAGCTCGAATCTATCGAAATTAAAGTCCAGCTTCACGCGGAATTTAACGTTAAAATTTGCGTCCGTAAAAACAAGCTCGTTAGCACCCTCTATTTCGCCGTTTTCGCCAGCCTCGCCCACGCGAATGCAATATCCGCCTTCTACGCGCTGCGCCTGCGTCATATGGCAAGTTTTAGCGATGATTTTAAGCTCGCAACCGCTCAAATTTAAGCCGTAAATTTGACCCGAGCGCGTAAAAATCAAGAAATTTAGCTCATCCTGCTTAAAAATCGCCGCGCAGCCCTTTAATCGCTTTCGCGAGCCCGCCCGCGTCTCAAAATCGTAAATAAAAAGCGTGTTGTCTGTCGCCGTAATAGCCTTTTTATCGCCGCCCTTGCTACTTGGCGCGATAAAATTGCCGTATTTTAGCACGCCCTTTTTGTGCTTTGAGATGAGTGCGAGATCCGCGGCGTTAAATTTATAAATCGTGTCTATAAAGCCCAAAACTACGAGCGTGCGGCCGTCATCGTCAAAGGTCGCGGCACGGGTAAAATCGCGGAAAGGCGCGCCGGCTAGCTGCTCGCCGCTTGCGAGCGAGAATTTTCTAAGCTTCATCTGCTTTCGTTCGTCGTTATCGCCTACGTAAAATGCGCGATCGCCCTTTATCAGGATATTTTCGCCGATATCTCGAAGCCTGTTTTGAAGCCTGCTTTGCCATAAAATTTTCATCCGTCGCCCCTTCCGTCTGCGCGTAAAAAACACAGCGCGATTTATTGCTTTTAATTTGCGCTAGCGGTTTTTCAGCGCGCATGCTAATCTTTGAATTTATTGCTTTAAATTTACGCTATTTACGCGGCGCTCGGTACCGATTTAATCGACATTTTAGCCGTGCTTTGCGGGCAAATTTATCCGCGCAGCGTCTGGACCGGACTATAAAGAAATTTAACCGCGTGCTGTTTGAGCGAAACCGCAAAATTAGCCTCGCAAATTTAGATCATTTTTTCGGTTTATTTTCTTTGATATAGTCCACGGCGATACGCTGACAGGCGATTTTATCGTTCTTTTCGAGGCATAAAGTCTCTAGCTCCTCGCGGCTGAAATTTTTGTAATCCTTGATCGTCTTTTTGCCACCGTCGCCCATCACGAAGTATATGAGAGCCGCTAAAATCGCCATCGCAGCGATTAATCTAAGCATGATTACCTCCTAAATTTCATAGATTTTGCGCCAAATGTGCGAGCGAATTAGGCGCGTATCTGTTTAAATAGGCAGTCAAATTCTATGCCGTTCGGATTTTGCGAGCAGCGCATTTTTAAATTTAAAGCGATACCTGCTTCGGAAAGTACCTATCCAGCGTCTGCGCTACCTGCTCTAACCAGACCTTTCGCTCGACCTCGTCGCTATCCGCGACCACTCTAAACATCAGCCGCTCAAAGGTTTTCACGCCGCAAAAATCAAAAATGCAGCTTTTCCAAATTCTTTGCAACGGATCGCCGAAGACCCCGTTTTCTCTGGCCTCGGGGGTGTTGGAGGTGTTGAAAACTACGGCGGCTTTAGCCTTTAAAAGCCCTATCGGAAGCCCGCCGCCGTTATCGCCCGGCGCAAAATCGTAGGCTACTCTCTGCCTTAGCACACGGTCAATCCAGCCCTTGAGGATGGCGGGCGGCTCACCCCACCAGTTCGGATGGACAATCACGATGCCGTGGGCGTTTGCTATGTCTTTTTGATGCGCCTTTAACAGCTCGTCGTCGCTTTCATCGCTCACGAGCTCAGCGCCGCTAAGGATCGGATTAAATTTCTCCTTATATAGATCATGAAATTTAACCTCGTAGCCGCTATTTTGCAGCTTTTCTACCGCTGCATTCGCGATTGCTGCGTTTAGGCTTTTTTCGTAAGGGTGTGCCAGGATGACGCAGATTTGTTTCATAGATCTTCTCCAATTATATTGTTTACTAAAGAACGTGTGCCGTTGGTATGAAATTTGCTACTAACAAGATCGCAAAATGCAGATTTACTTTATATTTTTTTAAAACCATAATGAGATTATATCCTTTCGATCTGTCCATCTAGTAACTGATTTAAAACGCATATTAAATTTTCAATAGAGGTTCCCAACTCTTCGCGGCTGAAATTTTTGTAATCCTTGATCGTCTTTTTACCACCGCCTCCCATCACGAAGTATATGAGAGCCGCTAAGATCGCCATTACGATGATTAACCTCAACATCGCATTTCCTTAATTTATAATTTTAGGTTTTTCTCCGCGAAAATATCCATTCCATCGCCGCCTTCATGCTATAAGCGTGCTGCCATGTATGGCGATGACTCCCGCCCGTATAGATCACATAGTAGATATGGCAACTCGGCTCAAGCATCGCTTTGATGCGCTCATCTATTTGTCGTTTGTCGGAAGCATCCAGGATGAGCTTTTTAACGCAAACGCCATCTTTTTGTAAATTTTGCGTGATCTCGTTTGTACTCGGATATGCACCCTTGTCGCCTTGCGAAGCGACAAAAAAGACGTTTTGAGATCCAAGCGGCGACGTGATGTTTGCATCCCATTTGCTCGCTATTATATAGGAGGCAGCAAAAAAATCCGGATAATCTATATCCATTTGGATAGATGCCATACCGCCCATAGATTGACCCGTATTATAAATTCGCTTCATATCGAAGTTATAACGGCTAGATAGATATTTGATTAAATTTATCGTTCTTTCGAGCTCTTTGCCGTACTGAAATTTATCATTTACGATAATAGTGTCGTATTGAGGCGCCAAAATAAAGCTTGGATGTTCGGTTTGCCACGCGGGATCCGCCCATGCCACAGCGCCTAGACCTTGAACGAGCGTAGATTTGATCTGCGGCGAAACCGTTCCTGCATCATGCATAAAAAGCACTAGCGGATAGGATTTTTTAGGATCGTAGCTTTTTGGTATAAAAAGATTATACATCAGCTTTGCGCCGTTTTGGCTTTGATCTACGAAGACATCTTGGATGAAATCTTCGATGACCAGCTCTCGGGTATTTGTGGAATTGAATTCGCCCTTTTCGGTATAAATTTCGCCGTTTACATTTATGATCTTGCCCGTTTGCATTACGCTCGCGCTAAAGATTTTAAGAGGTTGCGGATTGCCTCTGCTACCGAGCGTCGGACCGTTTTCGCCCATCGCATTACGTTTTGCTCTGTTAGCTTTATCTTCAGGATGAGGATCGACCGAGCTATCGATCATTGCAAGCGGCATAAGCTCGATTATTACGTATTTGCCCGATTTTGGAATTTTGGCATTAGCTGTATTTAAATTTGACTTAGTGCTTACGTAGACTTTGGAGATGTCGCGATTTGCTACCGTATAGTCATCCTTCGATACGGATGAGCTCAAAATCGGCTTATCATATTCAAGCACTACCGCACTTAAATTTTCTCCGTCGCCGAAAACTTGCGTTACGGCCTGAACCTCTTTAATGTGTTCGGCCTGCGACATCATTACGGCAAAAGCGGTAGATAAAACGATAAATTTAAAACGTCTCATCGCTCGATTTACTCCCACTCTATCGTCGCAGGCGGTTTGCTAGAGATGTCGTAAACTACGCGGTTGATGCCGTCTACTTCGTTTATGATGCGGCGAGAGACGTTTTCTAGCAGGTCGTAAGGCAGGCGCGAGAAGCTAGCTGTCATACCGTCGCTAGCGTCCACTACGCGTATGCACACGGCGTTTTCGTAGGTGCGATTATCACCCATGACGCCCACGGAATGCACGTTTAGCAGCACGCAAAATGCCTGCCACGTTTTGTTGTACCAGCCGCTTGATTTTAGTTCATCGCGTAGGATCACGTCGGCTTTGCGCAGCAGCTCGAGACTCGGCGTATTTACCTCGCCCATTATGCGGATCGCAAGGCCCGGACCCGGGAACGGATGGCGGAAAACTACTTCGCGCGAAAGACCTAGCTCAAGCCCCAGCTGACGCACTTCGTCTTTAAAAATTTCGCGCAGAGGCTCGATCAGTTCAAATTTCATATCTTTAGGCAGGCCGCCTACGTTGTGATGGCTTTTGATCGTTTTGCTTGAGCCTGCGACCGAGCTCTCGATGATGTCGGTGTAGAGGGTGCCTTGGGCTAGAAATTTTACGTTTTTGTGTTTTGCTGCTTCTTTGCTGAAAACTTCAATGAAGGTCGCGCCGATGATTTTGCGTTTTTGCTCCGGATCGACCACCCCTTTTAGTCTGCTTAAAAATAGCTCGCTGGCATCGATCACGTCTAAGCTCACGCCGAGTTTGAGCCTAAACATCTCCTCTACCGCCTTGCGCTCGCCAGTGCGGAGCAGACCGTTATCGACGAAAACCGCTATTAAGCTCTGCGGCACCGCATGCGCCAAAAGCGCCGCTACGACCGAGCTATCCACGCCGCCACTTACCGCGCAAAGCACTTTGGCGCTGCCTACGCGCTCTTTTATTTTGATCATCTGCTCTTTGGCGAAGCTGCCCATATTCCAAGTGCTGGTTATTCCGCAGATCTCTTTGGCAAAATTTTTTAAAATTCTATCGCCGAACTCGCTGTGGCAGACCTCCGGGTGAAACTGTAGCGCGTAAATTTTACGAATCTCGTCACCAAATACGCACCACTCACTTTCATCCGAGCTTGCCATCACCTCAAAGCCCTCCGGTAGGCTCTCGACCTTGTCCGAGTGGCTCATCCAAACGATCGAGTTATCCTCCACGCCACCAAATAGCTTGCTAGCGCGAAGCAGCTTCAAAGAAGCCTTGCCATACTCTTTTTTACCCGCAGGCACGACGCTAGCGCCAAATTTATGCGCGATGAGCTGCATGCCGTAGCAGATACCTAAAATCGGAATTCCAAGCTCAAAAATTCTATCGTCGCAAAAATACGCGTCTTTGGCGTAAACGCTAGCGGGTCCGCCGCTTAAAATAAGACCTTTGGGATTTTTCGCTTTTATCTTATCGATCGGTGCGTCGTATGCGATCAGCTCGGTGTAAACGCCTTGTTCGCGCAAGCGCCTAGCGATCAGCTGGGTGTATTGAGAGCCGAAGTCCAGCACTAAAATGTCTGCCGTTTGCATGAAATTCCTTTGTAAAAATTTTTAAAAGTATAACAAAGCAAAGCTAAAAGTAGGCTATTTATCGCGTAAAATTCTAACGCTTCCTTTATCGCCGCTCGTGCTATTAGCGTCCGTATTTTGGGCGGTAGCGCTAGAGCCCTGCTCGCCTTCCGAATAAAACGGCGGCGCTTTGTATCCGCAGCCGCTAAGCAAAACTAAGATAAAAAATGCTAAAATCCGCTTATGGAAAATGCAAGAGAAATAATAGCTCATATCAGAAAAGATCCTTTATATGCCAAGATGCGAGAAAGAGGCGAGTTTCTGGCGATTTTGCCGCTTAGTTGGCAAAGGCTGATCGCTTTTATCTACGTCAAAGATGGCATTTTGATGATAGCCGCGAAACACCCGGCGGGGCTTTGCGAACTAAAACGCGATAGTAATATAAATTTAATAAAAGACGTATTAAAGCGCTTCGTAGCCGCTAGAGAGACGGCGGAGCTTTGCGGTGTGCGAGAGATAAAATTTTTCGTAGCAGATAGAGTGATGAGCAGAAGAAGGGTGCAAATTTATAAAGCTCATTTGCGTCCTGGCAGCGAAATTTTATCTTCAGAGCGCGCAAAAGGGGAGTTTGAAAACAAAATCCAAGATCCGCAAATTTATAAAATTTTTGAAGAGATAAGAGGGCTGATCCTTGCTAATAGAGGAGATTAAGAGCCTGCCTGCCGCACCCGGCGTGTATCAGTACTTCGACGCCGCAGGCAAGCTGCTATACGTCGGCAAGGCTAAAATTTTAAAAAATCGCGTCAAAAGCTACTTCTCTTTCACGCCCGCTCTCGCGCCGAGCCCGCGCTTAAGCGCGCGCATCGCCAAGATGATAAGCGAGGCTGTGCATTTAGAATACATCGTAACGCCCAGCGAGAGCGACGCGCTGATACTAGAAAATTCTTTCATCAAGCAGCTTAAGCCCAAGTACAACATCCTGCTGCGCGACGATAAGACCTACCCGTATATCTACGTAAATTTAGACGACGACTTTCCGCGCTTTGAGATCACGCGAAAGATCGTAAAGGGCAGAAATATCAAATACTTCGGTCCCTATTTTCACGGCGCGAAGGAAATTTTACAGACGCTTTACATGCAGTTTCCGCTCGTGCAGAAGAAAAATTGCGTCAAGGGCAAAAAGGCCTGTTTGTTCCACCAGATCGGGCGCTGCGCCGCTCCGTGCGAGGATAAAATTTCAAAGCAGGATTACGCGCGTATCGTACAAAGCGCGCTTGCGGCTCTGAAAAATCCACAAAAGATGGTGCCGCAGCTTCAGGATCGGATGGCGCGGCTCGCGCAGAGCGAAAATTTTGAGGAAGCCGCGCAGATCCGTGATAAGATTGAAATTTTAAAGCAGATGAACGTAAAGGTCGAGGTCGATCTGGCAAAGCTCGATGATTTCGAGGTCTTTGCGATTGCCGCACGCGACGGGCTCGTCTGCGCCGTGCATTTTAGCATACGCGAGGGTAAAATTTCAGCCTCAAGCTCGCATATAATTAACTGCAAAGCCCCAAGCGCCGATGATATCGCAAACGCCTACAAGCAGATGATCTTAAGCGCCTTTCCTGCCGCGGCTCCCGTGGCGTGCGCTAAAATTTACGTTTACGACGAGTTTGACGACGCGGATCTGGTATGCGAAATTTTATCCAAGCGGCACGAAAGAGCGTTTAAAATTTACGCGCCGAAAATCGGCGAGAAGCGTAAAATTTGCGAGATCGCATATCAAAACTGCGAGATCAATATCAAAAAGCATCTAAAAACGCACGATTACGCATTTTTACAGGAGCTGAAGGATTATTTTGATCTTACGAATTTGCCGGTAAATATCGAAGTTTTCGACAATTCGCATATGTTCGGCGCCGCGCCCGTGGGGGCTATGATAAGCTTTCAAGATGGCGAGTTTAACAAGCAAAACTACCGCCACAAGCACCTTAGCTCAAATAACGACTACGATCAGATGCGCGAGTATTTAACTAGCCGCGCGCTTAAATTTGACGAGCTCGCCGCGCCCGATCTGTGGCTCATCGACGGCGGAACGGCTCTGTTAAGCTTAGCAGAGGATATAATCTCAAGCGTCGGAGCAAACGTCGATATAATCGCTATCTCTAAAGAAAAGATCGACGCTAAAGCCCACCGCGCAAAGGGGGCTGCGAAAGATAAAATTTGCACGAAAGGCGGAATTTTTTCGCTAGCAACGGATGATAAAAAATTACAGTTTTTTCAGCGTCTGCGCGATGAAGCGCACCGCTTTGCGATCTCGTTTCACCAAAAGAGCAAACGCAAACTCGATCTGCAAAGCTCAAAACTGCTAAGCTTGGGCGTTAGCAAGGGAAGCCTGAAGAAGCTTTTGGACTTTTACGGCGATTTTGAGAGCATTTATGCGGCGAGCTTCGATGAGATCAGATCGCTTACGAATATCCAAACCGCCGAAAAAATTTTAAACAATCATTAACGAAAACCTAACGCAAAAAGCTATATTTAAAGATTTGTTTAGTAAAATCACCCATTAACTTTGCAGGACGGCTAAATCGTCTCCGCCTAGCGTGACGGAAGCGACTTCGTTTCTCCGGTTGAATAAAATTTAACGTCGCGTAAGCTGCGCTTTGAAGGATTTTGTATGAATTTAAATACTACAAGTGCTTTGAGACTTGTTAGCGGTATCCCGTTACTTTTGATTTTCGCGTTTGCATCATATTTCTTGTTTATCTCTTTGCAGGATTACGCCAGAGTGGGAATTTTGCAGCAGCAGATTGCTAAAAATAGCAATCTCGCAGCGTTAGTAGAGCAGGTAGATAAAGAGCGCGGTATCACTTCGGCGTTTTTGGGTAGCGAGGGAAACCCCGGTATGGGAACCCTTCTATCGGGTCAACGCAAAAAAACCGACGATGCGCTTGCAAAGTATAAAGAAAGCAAAAATACCAGTGAAAATGTCGTAAAAAAGACTATTTTTGATATTTTCGCTTACGGCACCGGTAATGACGAGCTTTTGGCTGCCGAGACCGATATAGACGGTTTATTAGATAAACTTCCGCAGGTAAGAAGGGATGTCGATGCTCAAAGCAAAAGCTTCGGTGAGCTTTTCAGCTCATATTTTCAAAAATTCGACGATGATGTAAAAACAATCCAACGAGTGCTAAGAGAGGGTCTTGTAAGCTCAAATATCACCGTTTGGACGGTTTCGTTGCTTAATACTTATGAGGCGATGGATGCCACCGCATCGGAGCGTGACTATATTATCGAATACATTATCGGTAGCAAGGCGATGAATCAGGCGCAGCTAAGGACTTGGGCTAGCTTCAACCTATCTAGTTCGCTTCCTAATTACTACTTCTTGCCGGAATCTGATGCTAGAGCCGCAATTTTAAAAATTCTAGACGGAGAGGAATTTCAAAACGCATTAAGAGAGACTGCTAAAATTTCAGCCACATTACAGCAAGAAGCGGACGAGGGACACTATAGCGTGCCTTTTCAAGAGTGGTTTGCCTCTACTACACTTAAATATAAAAAACTAAGCGAAATTTCTGAAAAGATCAATGCTGAGCTTGCGATGCATGCCGATACTTATCTAGCGCAAAGGCTAAGAAACCTATTTATCGCTCTTGGTATATGGGTTTTAGCGGCTATTTTGGTCGTTTTTGCCTTGGGTATTACAAGACGTTTAAGACAGAACGTTACCGACCTCGGCAACGTGCTTAGCCGAATCGGCGATTTGACGAATCAGCACGAACACATCGACGTTAGGACTAGTGAGGGTGTTAACAAAGCGTATTCGCTTATTGAGGACGCGCTCGATCTGATTGCATATCAAAAGGGCGCTGCGGAGGATGCCAACAAGGCAAAATCGATCTTTTTAGCCAATATGTCGCATGAGATCAGGACGCCGCTTAACGGCATCATCGGCTTTACGGAGCTTCTTAAAAATACCGATTTGGATGAGGAGAAGCGCGATTACGTTGATACCATCGAAAAATCGTCCGAAAACCTTCTAACGATCATTAATAACATTTTGGATGTCTCCAAGATCGAAAGTAATAAGGTCGAGCTTGAGGATATCTTATTTAACCCTATTCAAGATTTCGAAAGCGCGGTTGAAATTTACGTTGCCAAGGCTGCCGAAAAGAATATCGACATCCTACTCTACATCGATCCTACACTCGTGCACCATCTATACGGAGACATCACGAAGATCAAAGAGGTTCTTATCAACCTCATGTCAAATGCTGTCAAATTTACGCCTGAGCACGGCACTATCGTAGTTGAAATTTTAAGGGAGCCTAGCAAAGCTCCAGGAGAGGCGATCGTAACGTTTAGCGTAGAAGATACCGGTATAGGAATTTCTGAAGACAAGCTCGCAAATGTATTTAACGCTTTCTCTCAGGCTGACTCTACGATCACACGCAAATACGGCGGAACAGGTCTTGGACTTACGATTTCGTCTAAATACGTAGCGATGATGGGCGGCAAGCTTCAGGTCAAATCTACCGTAGGAAAGGGTACTAGATTTTACTTCACCCTTGCTTTTAAAGAGACTCAAAAGACTGATGCGGACGCAGTATTTGAAAGCATCAAAGGATTAAATTTCGCGCTTTTAGCTGATAGCGCCGATACGATGTATAATGATATCGTTAAAAATTATATCAGCAAGCTAGGCGGTAAAATTTCGATATTTAATACAAACGCGCAGTTCCGCTCAGCGCAAAACAATAACAAATATGACGCCCTTATCACTAGATTTAAGAATTACGGCGAGGTTAGCGATATATTGAGTATGCCTACGATCTTGACTCTTAAGCCAAAAGAGCTTCAGAGTATTAGTATTTCAAATTCTAAAATTTTTACCCTCACGGAGCCTTTTAATTTAACTAAATTCGTTAAGACGCTAGATAAAATTTCAAAATCAGGAATTGCTCTAAGCAGATCGGATTTTGCTCCACAGACGCATGAGATTAAGCTGGATGCTGAGGTAGAAAAGCCTATCGCCCCTGATGAAATGATTATGGAAGAGCCGGTAGTAAAAGAAAGACCTATCATCAATAAGCTTGATGAATTACGACATGCTACTACTTCGTCAGCAGACGAGCTACGCGCTATCTTGCAAAGCAGAAGGCGTACGCATGATGCCGAGGCTCATTCTACGCATAAAGAGGAAACTGTTAGTAAGCCTAGTATCGCTCAAGAGCTCAAAAAAGAAGCTCCTAAAGCAGAAGAGCCGGTCATTAAGCCTATAGATATCGAGCCTATGAACGATATTAAGATTGAAAAGACAGAGCCTGAATCACCAAAGATCGATATTGATATTCCTGAAATAGTAATTCCGCACACAGAAAAGCCAAAGGTAGAGCCTTCAAGCACAAAGGATGTCCAGACCGATATCGATGAGCCTATATCTTTGGAAATCCCTGATGATTTTGTGGGGCTCAAAACACATGCGACTCAGACCCAGGCTCCTAAAGCCGAAACTCCTAG
The DNA here is from genome assembly GCA_963529595.1 of uncultured Campylobacter sp. Classification (GTDB taxonomy): domain Bacteria; phylum Campylobacterota; class Campylobacteria; order Campylobacterales; family Campylobacteraceae; genus Campylobacter_B. Next base: position 2,151 of record CAUSBF010000012.1, on the reverse strand, counting down.
CATCGATCTTTCTGATATCGAAATAGAGCTTCCTAAGATTAAGAAAGAGGAAGAAGAAGTAAAGGCTGAGCCTGCAAAAATAGAAATTCCAAAGGCTAAGATTGAGACGCCTAAGGCTGAGATTGAAATTCCTGATATAGATATCGATCTTTCGGATATCAAACCGAGCGCCAAGGTACAAGAGCCTGCTAAAAAGGTTGAAATTCCAAGCGTAGAAGAAGAAATTCCGGTAGCCGTTAAAACCGAGCCTGAAATTCCTATCGCTAAAGCTTCGAAGCCTGATACTTCAAGTGTTTCTGCTCATGAAGATGAAATTTCAAGTGTTAAACTTTCAGAACCTGAAATTCCAACTGAAAAGATAATCGAACCAAAACCTATCGCTGTTGAGCCAGAGCCGGTAGCAATTGAGCCTGAACTAAAACCTATAGAGCCAAAACTTGAAGAGGTTAAACAGGAGCCTTCAAATATCGAGTCTGAGCCAGTAACGCCAGTAGTAGAACCAGCAGCTCAAAATATTCCTGCCGAAGAGCCAAGTATTGAGCCGGAGCCTGTAGATATTCCGAAGGTGGAGCCTGCTACTCAAAACGTTCATGTCGAAGAGCCCGAGATTGAGCCTGTTAGCGTAAAAGTCGAACCGGTAGTGATCCCGAAGCCTGAGGAAGAGGAGATGGTCGAGGTGCCCGTCACTGTATACGAAGACGAGCAGCAGGAAGAAACCATTATGGTCGAAGAGGATGTCGAAGTCGAAGAAGAGGTTGAAGTGCCAGTAGAGCGAAATCCTGCCGATGAAAATGTACCTTTGGTCAATAGAAAATATAACGCCAAAATTCTTATAGCGGAGGATAATGAGATCAATCAAAAGCTTATGAAGCATACGTTAAATAGCTTTAATATGAATTTGACGATAGTTGAAAACGGACTTTTGGCGCTGGAAGCCAGAAAAGCCAATAACGACTATGATCTCATATTTATGGATATTTCGATGCCTGTTATGGACGGTATCGAATCCACAAAGCAGATCAAGCAATACGAGCACGAGAATAACCTCCGTCATATTCCGATCGTGGCTGTTACTGCCAATGCGCTAAAGGGCGATAGAGAGAAATTTATGGCGGCGGGGCTTGACGAATACTGCACCAAGCCGATCAAAAAGGATATCTTAGCCCAAATGCTAGATAATTTTATCGGTGATAAACGATCTGATGCAGCGCCAGCCGGTGGAACTACAAAGAAGCTGGTTAAAAAGCTTGTCAAACGCCAGGTACCTAAGACGGTCATTAAAACTGTCAAAGTGCCAAAGACGATAATGAAGCTAGTTCCTAAAAAAAGTATAGTTTCCGATGACGTAGTGAAAGCTAAGGGTGCGCGTGTGCCGACAAAAGATATACTTATATGCAAGGCAAACATTATGGAAAGTAAAATTTTTGCCAGCATATTAAAACACCAGTATAAAGACGTAGAAATTGCGGGCAATTTCGACCAGCTTATTTCTATGGCGGCTACGGGCAGCTATAAGCTTGTTTTGATTGATAAAAAGCTAGCGGGGCTAGACTTAGCGGCGTTAGAGAGCTTGCGCCGAAAAGCGCCTGCGACCAAGCTAGTTCTGTTTTCTAACGACAACGATGAAAATCCACTATTTAGCGAAGTCGCTAGTTACAATATCACCAAGTCGGGTCTTGAGAAACTCGCACAAAAATATATATAAGGATGAGGTCTTAAATGAGAGATTTGAAAGTTTTAACGGTTGATGACGACGCTATAAATTTAAAGCTACTTGAAGTTATGCTAAAAAAATACGGCAAATTCCAAACCATACTCCAAGCCAAAAACGGCTTGGACGCCCTTGCTGTACTCGAAGTTCAGCCCGTTGATTTGATTTTATTAGATATCGTAATGCCTGTGATGAATGGGCTGGAATTTTTAGATAATCTTCACGCTAGAGAAAGTATAGCTCATATCCCCGTCATTGTCCTTACGACGGACGAGACCGCTAAACGAGAGGCTTTAAATAAGGGTGCTTATGACTTTATGACAAAGCCCATCAATGACAAAGATCTTCACAAAAAACTAGACGATGTTATGAATATTATCGGCGATTAAATTGCCGATTTTGTACTAGTAGCTCAGTAGGATAGAGCGCAAAATTCATAA
>CAUSBF010000011.1:0-18049 GCA_963529595.1 uncultured Campylobacter sp. | reverse complement strand
TCGCAGGCGAGGCAAAGCGCTTCTTCGGCACCTACCTAAGGCGCGTAAGCGTTACCGACGACGAAAAAGCGCTGCAAGGTAAAGGGCTCGTTATCGCGCCTGAGCTTAGCTCATTCGGCTTTGGCTTTTACAGCTCCGACGGCATCGATGTTTCGGCAAAGCCCTATGTGCGCTACAAACTACGTCTAAAAATGTTTAAAAACGGAAAGCCGATCTACAACCAAAATATCGCCGTAAACGAGCGCAACTTCGGCGAGGAGGAATTCTTCGGCGGCGGTCAGGGCTCATACGCGCAGATCGGCGGGATCTTTCAAAAATCGATGGCGAATGATTACGCCGTGCACGCCAGAGAGATTTTGGACGTAATCAACGATAATTAATCGCGCTTACGCCTTTTTGTGGTGAGGCGGGCATCTAGTCGCTTATTTTTGCCTGCCGTCTTGTGGTAGAATTTGTCGCGGCGATCTTGCGGCACGCGCTTGCGGATCGTCGCGCCTAAATTTTGTTTATTGATATAATTAGCATGGCTTTAAAATACTCAAATGCGCGCTTGCTTGTAAGATTTATCCCGCCTGCGGCATTAAATCCTTTTGATACCAAGTTCGCCAGCACTCTAGGCATCAAATTTAATCCCGCAAGCTAAGTTAAATTCCGCAAAAATCGCGTTATAAAATTTAACTTAGCAGCTCATATTTAAGGTGCGGCGAGCCGATAAATTCCTCACCTTGACATACTGCCTAATTCCGTTTTTTAGGGCTAAGCTCCGCAAATAAACTTTTCGCGTTCGCTGCTGCACTTGCATAAAATTCCATATTTGCAGTACCAAAAATTCGATCTAAATTTAAAGCACCGATTAATATTAATTTTTATATCATTACTAAATTTTTTAAGGAGAGAATTATGAAAAAGTTTTTATTGCTTCCGTTTGCTTTCGCGGCGCTTTTTGCGGCACCAAGCTGCGATAATGTCCAACTCAAAGCGGCTGTGGAAGGTATCAATAAGAGTGCGCCGATGCGAGTCGACGAGATTACCACGTTAACGGGTGCTGAGTGCAAGGATGGCAGCTTTATCTATAACTATGAGCTAAATGACGGCATGGGGATGAAATTTGACAGTGTTGGAAATGATCAAAAAACCGTGATACAAAATGTCATAGATAGCCAAAATAAGCAAATTTTTTGCAACCAGATGAAGGTAATGCATCCGCTAATAAACAGCGCGATATGGAGCTATAAGATAAAAAGTGGCGAAGAATTTATAAGGGTAGAATTTAAGCCTAGCGACTGCAAGTAGCGCTTGTGCAGGATTTAAAATTTAGCGCGGCGTGAGCCTTTGCCTGCTCGCCCGCGCCGAATTCGCTTAAAATTTATCCGTTTCACTTTTGATTTTGCCTGCGCAAAAGTAACATGTTAAAATCTCTGCTTGACTTTTACCGCGCCGCCGCGTATAGCATGGCGCGGATCAGCGTGTATTTCGTCGCCACAAAGCGCTAAAACGCGCGAGTCCTTTTTGAGCCGCGATCTAATTTCGTGCTAGGTTTTGCCAGCGGCGTTTTTCATTAAAATTTTACTATTTCACGCGGAATTTTATCTATGCAGCAATGCAAATACCGCGTAAAGCTTTAACACGAAATTTTATAAGTTGTGCGAAATTTTATTTGAAACAGCATCGTAGATTTTGAGTCAGAATTTTATGATTTATTATGCTACACTTGCTGCGATGAAATCTTGCTAAATTTCGTTCACGACCTGCTCGCAATAAAATTCTGCGTCAAAGCATGAGCTTACTTACAAGCTTGCAGAGGTACCAGCCGCCAACGCGCCGCCACACAAAACGCGGCTAATCAAATGCCTCGCTTGAGTTTTAAAATTCACCGCGCGCAGCTATTTTTATCAAGCTTTAGCTGTATCGGCGGCAAGCCCTTTATTTCGTAATTTAGCACCATCGTTTTGCCGAGCTCCCGCAAGCGCTGCGAAAATTCCGTGCTGCAAAAGCCGGCCTTCGCCTTAGCAAACAGCATCTCTTTTAAAATTTCCGCATCACCCGCATCCAGCGCGCTAAGATCTAAATTTGACGAGCTATTTAACGCGTAATCGTATATGAAGCTACCCTCTTCGCATGCGGCGCCTTTTAGGGTCGTAGCATCATCGATCCTGCGCGGCGCGCCCTCGTTTATCCGCGCTAGCGCATCTCGCACCTGCTTGCTTTCGCAGAAATTTCGCTCTAGCTCGCTGCGTTTTTTCTCCGCGTAAAATTCCACCGCCACATTTGCCAAAATTCCGATTCCAAAAAGCACTAGCAAAATTTTAATCGGCTTATTTAGCCGCGCGCTTAAGCTTTGCGCGTCCATCAGCGCGTCCTTTCGCAGCACAGCAGTGTGTGTCCGACGCCGAGTTCGTCGTGAATACGTGAAATTTTAAGCCCCGCGCGCTGCGCAAATTTAATCATATCCTCCGAGTGATAAATTTTGCTATTGCCGTTTGCCATAGCGGCGAAATACACGCTGATCTGCGTCATGCTATACGCAGCGGTTTCGTAGCGCTGTCTGTCCCAAAACGGCTCCAAAATATAAAGCCGCGCCTGCTCGCTCATCGACTCCGCCGCGCGCGCGAGGATGCTTACGATCTGCTCCCCTGCGAAGCAGTCTAAAAACTGACTTAGCCAGATCGCATCAAAGTCGCGCGGAAAGCGCGTGGCAGGATCCAGCAGATCGGCTGCAAGCCCCTCTATGCGCCCTGCGCCCTGCGCGCCTGCGACGGCGTCTTTCATCAGCGCGATCTGCCCCGCAAGATCCATTATCGTGACGCGCACATTTTCGTCGTAGCCTACGCACCGCTTAGCAAAGCGCCCCGTGTTGCCGCCTACGTCTAAAATTTTATCCGTCTTGCGCGAAAAAATGATCTTTAGCGCAGGCTCAAACGCCAAATCCGAATAAAAATGATCAAACGCGAGCCAGCTTTTGCGCACGTGCGGCGGCAGATGCGAAAGCGCCTCGTAGATCGTAGCCCACTGCCCAAAAACCTTTAGCCCCTCGGGTTTGCCCGATTTTAGCGTCTCTTCGAGCCTAAATAGCCCCTCGTAGCACACGTCGTGGATGAAGTTCATATCAACGTCCACCATCTCGTCGGTGAGTAGAAAATACCCCGCCTTGCTAAGCCGAAATTTCTCGCCGCACAGCAGCACCGTGCCGATGCTAAGCGAACTTTCCAAAAGCAGCTTTACGGCGTATTCGCTAAGCGAGAGCTTCTTCGCGATCTCACTTATGCTTAGCCCGTCCCGCGCCTCATGAAGCGCGCTTAAAATTCCAAATTTTTTCATCAGCCTACTTACCTGAAAAACTACAGGTGCAAAGGCGATCTCATTCGCCGTCCGCTGCGCCTCGCCCGCGCTTTGACGTTCGGCGCCGTAACGATCTAAAAGCTGTTTGGGAAGTTTCATTTTTGATCCTGCTTATGTAAATTTCGCAAAATTTTAGCAAAAAATTCTAACTTTTCTTGCGCCCGCTAAGAATTTACGCGTATCTTAGAATTTTGCGATGAAATTTTAAAATTCCGTCTTAAAATTTATGGAATTTTAGTTAAAATCCTTTCATCAAAATTTCGCGTAAAAGCTCTGCGAAAATGTCAAATTTAGGAGAATCCTTGAAGCTTCAAATGTCCTTGATGTCGGTTGCCTGCGTCGTAATCATCCTGGCTGGCCTTAAAGCCGCGCAGGCTATCGTCGTGCCATTTTTGCTAGCTATTTTCATCACGGTGCTCGTCTCGCCGCTGGTGCTTTATGTCCAAAAGATCCGCGTCGGGCGCGTTTTTAGCTTCCTCATCATTACTTTCGCTTTCGTGGCGATTATAGTGTTTTTCGGTGCGGTCATCTTTGATGCGATCAAGGAATTTTCAGCGCGCCTGCCCGAGCTTCAAGCAAAATTTGAAGAGGTGCTAGGAGGCGTGAGTGCGAAGCTCTCTCGCTTCGGCATAGAGCTTAACGCCGCAAGCCTGGGCATCGATCCGAGCGAAGCCGCCGCGCAGCTATCTGCGCTACTGCGCAAAACAGGCTCGATAGTCTCGACGGGATTTTTCATTTTTATAATGGTTTCATTTATGGTCTTTGAAAGCTCCGTAATAGACGAAAAAATCCGCTATTTTTCGCAAAGTAGCCGCGCTACGCACACTTTCGTGAAGAAATTCGCCTCCAGCCTCAAAAAATATCTGCTAATCAAAACTATCGCTTCAGCTTGCACCGGTGCGCTCATCGGGCTCGGGCTGTGGGCTCTTGGCGTACCGTATGCTGCGCTGTGGGGGATTTTAGCTTTCGTGCTAAATTTCATCCCCACCATTGGCTCGATCGTAGCGGTCTTTCCGACGCTTTTCGTGACGCTAGCTACGATGGATATAAGCTCTAGCATCTGGACTATCGCAATCTATTTGGTTGTAAACGTAGCGATCGGAAATATCATCGAGCCACGATTTTTAGGGCAAGGGCTCGGGCTTTCAACGATCAGCGTACTTGCAGGGCTGCTGCTATGGGGCTTCGTACTCGGCATCGGTGGGCTGTTTTTGGCTGTGCCGCTTACGATGAGCATCCAGATCGCGCTTGCCTCAAATGACAAAACGCGCTTCATCGCGACTCTATTAAGCAACAAGGTCGAAAGATAAAGCGAAATTCCGCGGAATTTTAAAATTCCATCAGTTTTAGCTTGAGCGCGCTCAAGAGTATTTTTGTCTCTTTTAGATAAAATCTGCCCCAAAGGATCAAAGATGACGAGTGAAAAATTTATTTACGAAGTAAATACGGTGACGAAATTTATCCAAATTTACTGCGATGGCAAGCATGCGGATGCGCCTAAAAAAGATGGCGCTGTGCTTCATAACTACAAAGACGATAAGGGGCTTGTGCAAACGCACTTTCATCTCTGTAGCGACTGCGAGCGGATGCTGCGTTACGCCTACGCGCGCCTACGCGCCTGCCCGCATACCGAAAAGCCACGCTGTCACCACTGCCCGCATCCGTGCTACGAGCGTGAAATGTGGGTCAATATGGCTAAGATGATGAAATATAGCGGCATGAAGCTTGGGCTTACGAAGATCAAAAAGCTTTTTTCGTTTAGAAAAAGCTAATTTGTGCGGGCAATTTAGCTAGAGTTTGCGGGTAAAATTTATCTTTGCAAACCCGCTTCATCTCTACACAAAAAAGTACAAAAAAGCGGCGTGAGAACAAGCACAAAAAGATATAAAAATCAATCAAAATGCTAAATTTTAGCGCCTAAAATTCTGCCTTGCAAACGCAAATCCTCCGCAATCCTTGATAATAAATAATTAAATTTGAGTTTATAGTTTTAAGTTAGAATTGTGCCCAATCAAAGGAGAAAATATGAAGGTCATTACCATCGCGGTCGTTAACGGCAGGGTCGTAAACGAAAAGGAATTAATCGCGTCTATCGCCGATTATGACGATTTTACCGCGGTTGCCGAACAACTCCGCAAAGGGCTGAAATCGAGATATTTTACATCTAGAGAGCATGCGAGGATCTACAAAAAAATCAGTGTCGAGACGGGCTTTAGGCGCGTGCGATTCGACTACAAACCTTATAAAGATAAAATTTCAAATCTCATCGCGCAGGGCTACACCGTCAAGGCGATCTTAAAAAAGATCGGCGAGGAGGATGAAGCGTTCAAAAACGCCGTTACTGCGCCCGGGCTTACACACTTTATCTCCGTGACGTTCAAAGATGAAAAAACAAGACTTCGCGCAATCGCCAAAAAAAGCGAAGATTTCTTATACGCATATCGCTTCGAGATCAAAAAAATGCACTTCCAAGGCGTTAGCAATAAAGAAATTTTAAAGCATATGAAATCTCAATACGAAAAAGATTTTGCCAAAGTAAGCGAGCGCGATCTTGCAGCTTTTATCGAGGCAAACGCGGTGCTTGATACCGACCGCAAACTCTCGCTGTATAAAAAGCCGAGCCTTTATGATCCGCATTTTAGCGAGATTATGAAGCTTTACGCAAGCGGTATGCGCGTCTATGACATCTGGAAGACGCTTAAAGCCAAATACCCCGAGCTAGCCAAGCTTCAGGCGCCGAGCCTTTATCAGTTCATCGCAAATAATGCCCTTGGCAAAGCCAAATATATGCAAAAAGACTGATATGCCCGCGCTCTTTGTAAATTTTACTTTCAAATTTAAAATTTCGCCGCGATAAAGATCGATGAAAGCCGGTGAAATTTCGATGAAAACCTGCGTCATTCTCTGCGGCGGCAAAAGTTCGCGTTTCGGCAGCGACAAAACGCTGTTTCCATTCCGCGGGCATCCCAGCATGACGCACTTTCTTTTCTCGCGCCTAAGCCGCGAGTTTGAGCGGGTTTTCGCCTGCGCCAAAACCTCTAAATTTAATCCGTCGCTTCCTATGATCTACGACGAATTTGAGGAATTTTCACCGATGGGCGCGCTGTATTCGGCACTGAAACCATTTAGCGACGAGCGCATTTTTATCATCCCCGCCGATATGCCGTTCGTCGAAATTTCCACCATCCGCGCGCTTAGCGAACAGGAGGGGCAAATTTGCGTGGCGGGCGACGAAGCGCATAGACACAGCCTGTGCGGATTTTTTGACGCAGATCTCGCGCCGCGCGCGCTTGAGCTCTACCGCGCAGGAGAGCATAAGATCGGCGTGCTCATCGGATCTGCAAATTCCAAAGTGCTAAATTTCAAAAACAAAGAGCAGTTTTTAAATATAAATTATCAAAACGATTTAAAGGGCGTAGATGAAATTTAAAGCTTTAGCGCTCGCGCTTTGCGCCATGAGTCTAGCCGCGCAAGATCTCTCCGAACTATACGCAAAGGCCGGCGAATACGAGGCCAAAGGCGATTACAAAAACGCGATGATCTATTACAAAAAGATCGCCGCGGCAAGTCTAGCGGAAAGGGGCGATAAACCGCGCCGAAAAGTCGCAGAAAATTCTACCTCGTCCGCAGAAAACCGCGCTTCGCACGATGATGTCGCCGTTTTAAGCTCTGCGATGCCGCAAAATTCTTTCGCACAAAATTCCGTCATGGCGGAATCCAGCGCGCCAAATTCTATTTCGTCAAATTTCGCAGACGCAGGCTCGGCTGCGTCAGGCTCCGCGTCAAATTTAGCATCATCAAATTCCGCCTCGCTTTCGCAAAATTCCACTGCGCTGGATTCCACGCCGCAAGGCGATCAAAATGGTCGAAATTTTGGATTTTTAGGGCTTAAATACTACGAGCCGATCTATATGCTTTTTACCCACGATTTTAGCAAAAAGCCCGATCGCAAGGCTGACGAGCTGCATTTTGAGTTTAGCTTCGAGCGCCCGATCGCTTACGACGCGCTGGGGCTTGGAGAGAAAATTTCGTTTGCTTACGCGCAAAATTCCTGGTGGCAGATCACGCAGGATAGCGCGCCTTTCCGCGAGAGCAACTACCGTCCCGAGCTCTACGTTAGCGCGCCGGTGCCGTTTGCGGACGAGCTAAAGATCGGCGCCATGCATGAATCAAATGGCAAAGGCGGCGAGGAATCGCGCTCGTGGAATAGGCTCTACGCGCAAAGCACCTGGAGCTCGGACGGATTTTCTATCACCCCCAGAGTGTGGTATGCGTTTTGGCTGGACCGCACGAACGAGGACATCGCGGATTATATGGGCTACGGCGATCTGCGCGCGTCATACACCTTTGGCAAGCAGCGACTTAGCGCTCTGTGGCGAAACAACCTACATTTTGACGGCAGCAACCGCGGCGCGATCGAGCTGAACTACAGCTTCCCGATCTTTAATAGCGGATTTTACGGCTATCTGCGCTACTTTAACGGCTACGGCGAGAGCCTCGCAGACTACAAACGCAGCGTCAATAAGATCGGCATCGGACTTTCTTTCGTAGAATTTTAATGCCATCTGCACAGAGTTGCGAGCTAAATTTGAACTCACGACTCGTTGTGCGTCTTAAAATAGCACCAAATTTCAACCGCTTTTAAATTTCTTAGAAATTAATATTGTTTTAGCTAAAATCGCAGATTAAATTTTAAACAAAAGGATCAAGAAATGGCACAAATTCAAGAGGCCGAGTTCATCTGGAAAGACGGCAAATTAATCCCATGGGCGGAGGCCACTACCCACGTTTTGACGCACTCTTTGCACTACGGAAACGCCGTATTTGAGGGCGTACGCGCCTATAAAACCGACAAAGGCTACGCGATTTTTCGCCTGGACGAGCATACTCGCAGACTTGAAATTTCGGCAAAACTCTGCCTGATCAAGCTTCCGTTTAGCTTCGAGCAGCTTCGTCAGGCCCAGATCGACGTCGTCGCGAAAAACCGCTTCGATCAGACCGTCTATATCCGCCCGCTAGCGTACTTCGGCTACGGCTCGATGGGCGTTTCATCTACGAACTGCCCGGTAAACGTCATCGTCGCAGCGTGGCAATGGGGCGCGTATATGGGCGAAGAGGCTCTACGCAAGGGTATCAAAGCCAAAATTTCATCGTGGATAAAGCCGGCGCAATTTTCGATGATGGCAAAAGCCAAAGCGAGCGCGAATTATTTCAACTCGCAGATGGCAAATTTCGAAGCGGTCGATGCGGGATACGATGAGGCGATACTGCTCGATCCGCAGGGCTTCGTCGCGGAGGGGCCGGGCGAGTGCCTATTTATCGTAAAAGAGGGCGTCATCATCACTCCGCCTAACGACACCAGCCTAGAGAGCATCACTCAAAATTCAGTCATAGAAATCGCGCGCAGCCTGGGCTACGAAGTCCGCAGAGAGCGCATCGCTCGCGATCAGCTCTATGCTGCGGACGAGGCGTTTTTTACCGGTACCGCCGCAGAGGTCACGCCGATTAGCAACATCGACGGCAGGATCATCGGCAAGGGCGAGATGGGCGAGGTCACGAGCCGCTTGCAAAAGGCGTATTTCGCCGTCGTCACGGGCAAAGACCCCAAATTTGAGCACTGGCTCACTTACGTTAAATAAGGACGCGCATGCCTGCGGATTTGAATGATTATTTTAATAAGAAAAACAGCGACAAAAAAGGCGGGAATTTAAATTTTAAAATTCCTAATTTTGGAGGAATGGGCAAGTTTAGTGGCGTGATTTACGCGATAATCGCGATAATCGCGCTACTAGTGATCTCAAAACCCTTCGTCACGATCCAATCGGGTGAGGTGGGGATCAAGTCAAATTTAGGTAAATACGATCCGACGCCTCTTGGCGCGGGACTTCACTTTTTCGTACCGTTCATACAGGACGTATTCGTCGTAGATACTCGCACGCGTATCATCAACTACACCAGCAGCGAAGATATGAGCGCAGGTATCGCCACTAAAAGCGGTACCGCGGGCGGTATCATCAGCAAAAACTCGCTCTCGGTGCTAGACTCGCGAAATTTACCCGTCAGCATCGACATTACCGTGCAATACAGGCTCAATGAAGCCACGGCGCCCAACACAATCGCCGAGTGGGGCTTTTTGTGGGAGGATAAGATCATCGATCCGCGCGTAAAGGACGTCGTGCGTAGCGTCATCGGCAACTATGCCGCCGAGGAGCTGCCTACCAAACGCGACGAGATCGCCAAATCGATCGACGACGGCATCCGCAAGAATATCGAAGCACTGCCGAATTCGCCCGTAGATCTGCTAGCCGTGCAGCTTCGCGAGATCATCCTGCCGGCGAAGGTAAAGGAGCAGATCGAGAGCGTGCAGATCGCCAAGCAGGAGGCCGAGCGCACCAAATACGAGGTCGAGCGCGCAAATCAAGAGGCGCTTAAAAAGGCGGCTCTTGCCAAAGGTAACGCAGATGCCGTTAAAATCGAGGCTCAAGGTCGTGCCGATGCCGCTAAGATCGAAGCCGATGCGCAAGCCTACGCTAACAAAGAGGTTGCAAAGAGCTTGGATGCAAATCTTTTAAGCCTCAAGCAGATCGAGACGCAGGCTAAATTTAACGAGGCGTTGCGCGAAAACAGCGACGCGAAAATTTTCCTAACGCCGGGCGGCGCGGTGCCTAATATCTGGGTCGATACGAAAGACAAGGCAAAGCAAAGCGCCATCGAGCGGGAACATTAAAATTTCAGGCGGTTATGCGCCCCAATTTCGCGAACTAAATTTAATAACAAGTTGCTCCGGGCGCATAAGCTTAACTCTCGATTTTGCGAGCTAAACTTAACAGCGAGCGCAAAAGCTCGCAACGAGCAGAACTCGCGCCCGTTGCGGTTTAAGTCTAGCGGTCGCTTAAAATTTAGCCGCTAGATTTGTCCTTTAAATTTACGAGGCGTGCCGCTTCGTAAATTCACAACTCAAATTCCGCATGCGGCGGCTAAATTTAAGGCGCTCGACTTCGCAAATTAAGGATCAAAGATGAAGGTAGATTGGCAAAAATTAGGCGGGCTGCTCCCAGCGATCGTGCAGGACGCGGGTGACGGCGCAGTTTTGATGCTCGCGTATATGAACGAAGAGGCGCTAAGCCTGACGCTGCAAACGGGCTACGCGCACTACTTTTCACGCAGCAAGGGGCGCATCTGGAAAAAAGGCGAGAGCAGCGGTCACGTTCAGCTCGTAAAATCCGCCTTTTTGGACTGCGACAACGACGCGCTGCTGCTTAAAGTCGAGCAATGCGGCGGATCCGCCTGCCACACGGGCGCGCGAAGCTGTTTTTTCAAAGAGATTTCGCTGCAAAAAGGCGGTGAAAATGTGGGGAGCTCGAGCGCTTGCGGCGCGATAAATTGCGCAGAGTACGGCTCTGTAGCCTCTCTCGCGCAGAAAAATTCCGCAAATTCCCGCGCAGGGCAAAATTCCACTTCCTGCGACGGCTCGCAAAATTTAGCGCCCAAAAATTTTACCGATTCCTGCGGTAAGCAAAATTCTGTAATGCAAAGCCCCACTGCGACGAATTCCGCGTTCACAAATTCCGCTGCAGAGCGCAGCGAGCAAAATTTAAACGCCGCCGCGCAAAATTCCGCGCTCGAAAGCTCCGCAGAAAAAGGCCCGTACAGTATTTTGGACGAAATTTATCACGTCTGCTTGGATCGCAAGCTAAACGGCGAGTCCGCGCTCTCCTATGTCGCCTCGCTCTACGCGAAGGGCGAAAACGCCTATCTCAAAAAGATCGCCGAGGAGGCGTGCGAGTTCGCACTGGCGTGCAAGGACCTCTCGCGCAGCGGGCTTTACGCAGACGTCGCGCGCGAGGGCTTCGGCGAACACAGAGCGGGCGAGCCGCGATACGACGTGATTTACGAGGGAGCGGATCTTTTATTTCACCTTCTGCTCGCGCTTGCGGCGCACAATATCCACCCGGACGCCCTGCTTGACGAGCTAGCGCGCAGGCAAGGAAAAAGCGGCATCGAAGAGAAGCGCAGCCGAGAAAAAAGCTAATTCTGCCTTGCGGCGACCGCGAGTTTATTTAGAGCAAAGCGCGCCTGAAGCGAGCCGTAAAACTCGGAGGCGATTTTACGCTGTAAACGCAAATTAAGGGTCGATAATGAACGAAATTTTAGAGCGAATTTACGAAATAGAAAACCTCGCCGAACTAGAAATTTTTCTGCGCGCCCAGGATCAAATTTTAATCCGCGAGCGGCTGCTAGGCGAATTTGACCGCTACGCCTTTTATAAAAACGCTAGCGAGTGGAACAAGGCCGTTAAAATTTGCGAATGCCTAGCGATCGTAGGCTGGGGCGAGCGCGAGAGCTTGGAGGCACTGCGCGGGAAATTCTACAACGGGCAGCCCGCGACCTATTTTTTAAATGCGCACGGCGAGGCGCGCTTTGTAGAAGCTATGTGGTCGAAAGGCAAAACGGGGCTTACGATGCAAGACGGCGATACGTTTTTTCACGAAAGCCAGGATGCGGCGGGCAAAACGCTCGCACGCCCCGTAAAAGAGGACATTTGTGACCTCAAGCTAAACGGCCAGCGCAACTGGATAGCCAAAAATCCGGTCCGCATCACGCGCGCTATCAGCAACTGCTACGAAAACTCGCGCGCCGCGATAGGAAGCCTATTTGAGGATCTACAACCGGCGCTTAACGCTAAAATGCGCCCTAAAATTTACGGCTCGACAATCAACTATATAAAACTATGCTGCGCGTTTAGCTTCTCGGATTACGGCTGCAAAACAAACTACATCATCGCGCCCGATAAGTCGCGCCTAAGCTCGCAGCGCGCATGGGAGCTGATACGCGAAATGATGAGCGAGGAGGAGCAGCGCGCGGGCGGCTACTATCTGCGAAATAGATTTGAGTATTCGCTGTTTAGAAAAGACGCGGGCAAAACGGGCGCGCTGATACATTTCGAGCGCGAGTTTAGCGAGCTAGCGCCCATGGAGCAAAAGCAAAAGATGGGCGAGTATTTTTTGACGGCGCTAAAGCAGATCGCGCAAAAACAAAGCAAGCTTGAGTATGATTTCGCCGCGATGATAGAGGATTTTAGTAAAATTTTAGGCGAGTGGACGGCGGCTGAAATTTAGAGCTCGTCGGCGCAAAATTTAATCGCGCTGCGCGAGCAAATCCGCGCGTAAATTTCAGCGTCTTGCGTAAATCGTAAAATTTCACTAAAATTTTAAAATCAAATTTAAAGGATAGATGATGAGGCAGATCACGATGCAGGAGGCTTTGGACGCGGTTAGCGAGCGCTACTGCAAAGGCCATCACTACGAAAACGTAGCACTCACCGATGAGATGGTGCGCCGCATCTGTGAGGTAAAAAGCCTCGTAAATATGGGCTTTATATCCACGGCGATTACGGACGCGGCGCTGCAGCATCTAGCCACGCTGCCGAAGCTTGCGTATCTGTTTTTGCAAGATAGCGACAAGATAAGCGGCGAGGGCTTTAGATACTTTGCGGCACACGCCAAGCTCGAACACATCGGTATCGAAAACGTCAGCATCACGGACGAGGGTCTAAAGGCGATCGTGCAAATCCCGAAGCTAAAATCGCTACGCCTAATCAATTCGCGCGTGAGCTTTGCAGGGCTGCTAGCCGCGGCGGATACGAAAATCCAGTTTTATCTAGACGGCGGGCGCTTTAGCAAAGAGCAAATTGCGGAATTCGAGCAGGCGCAAAGAGACGCCGCAAAGAGCAAAAAGAAGCTCGATCCAGATGACCTGGCGGCGGCGCGCGATGCGCTGCTCGCATTTTTCGCGGCGATGAGCGAATGGGAGAAATTTGCCACATCGCGAATTGATGATCTGGACGGCGGCGAGGTGCAGCGCAGATGCGAGGAGCTCTTTGCGCGCTACTGCACGCCCGTTAGGCGCAGCGGCTTCCGCCCCGAGGGCATTTCGTTTTCGATGATGGAGGGCGGCACCTACGGCGGGTACGAGCTAACGGACGCCGAATGCGAGAGCAAAAATAAAATTTACATCTACGCCAAGGACGAACACGGCTTTGCGCGCCGCTTCCTGCTCGTGCGCAAGGACGGGCGCTGGCTTGTAGATAAGTGCCAAGGCATGGACGGCAAAAACCGCGGGCTGTAAAATTTGAGTGCGAAACGGAGCTCAAATTTCATCTGCGGCGCGACTTCAGGGATAAAATTTAGCCTGCCGCAAGCGCAGTAATAAAATTTCATCGGCGCTGCAAAAACAAAGATGAAGAGGGCGAATGGACGGTAAAATTTCTACGTACGACGCGCACGGAGATCAAAGAAAGGCGCGAATGAAGAGGCAAATTTTCTCCGAGCTGGGCGGCTTCGTGATAAAGGGTCCTCGCGCTGCTAGCGCGCTATCTGGATGAGCACGGGCTTGCGAACGGGGACGTTCTTGGCTATTTTACGCAGACCGAGCACGGTGATACGGTCGCAAGAGAGGGTATCGCGGTGCCGATATTGGGCGTTCGCAGCGATTATTACGATTTTGCGGTTACCGTGGGCGAGGCGGATGAGGAAATTTTTAATCAAAACGAAGCGAAAATCATCTCTCGCGGCTGGATTTTTCACTCATCAGGCGCGCTAAATATCGTAGGCATCGGCTATTTTAAAGATATGAGCCGCATCAGCGAGCAAAACAGCCTAAGCTTTAAGCTAGAGCGCGGTCGGTACGGCTTGGAAATTTTAGGCGGATACCGAAGTGCAAATTTTAGCGACTCGCCCGCCTCCCGCGACGATACGCCCGTTTTTCATCTGCGGCTTACGCCCTCTGCCGAGCCTAATTTTAGCGGCGATTTGGAAACGTCATTTTATTTTTAGCCGAATTTATAAAATTTCGCGCAAAATTTCTCTTTTTATGCGCGGCGGGTAGGCAAAATTTTATAAATTTGGCCGCATTTAGTCGCTGCGCCGAGCAAAATGCTATAATCGGCGCCAAATTACGGGAGGCGAGATGATTTTTGACGAACTTATGGACGCGCTGGCGCAAAACGGCTGGCAGATGCGGCGCAGGGATGAAATTTTGCCCGCCGCAAAGCGAATTTTTAGGCGGCAGATTTAAAAATTTAAGCGAAAATTTTTACCGCTTCGTTTGCTCTTTTGAGACTTTGCATGACGCTGCGGACGCCGTTTGGTTCGTATCCGCTAGGGATTATGCATCGCCGAGCTCGGATGAGGCGGAATTTCGCTACGAAGATTTTGAAAAAGACAGCCTGGAGTGCGCGGTTAACGATGCGTAAAGAGCCGCTGTGAGCGCGTTTTGGAGCGGGTGCTTGCCGTTTTTGTTTTCGGTCAGAGGCGAGCGCTGCTTCGCAGGCATCCTCACGCAGGGCGCGGACGCGGGCAAGATCGTATTCGGTGCGGAACCGATCTATGAGGATGCCCTACTCATCGCGCAAAGCTTCGAGGAGTTTATCGCCCTATTCCTCGCCGCGCTCACGGACAAAAACGCCGCAAAATATCCGCTTTCTTGCTTTGCGTAGCGGCTCGCGATGTCGACAAAGCTGCCGGATGCGGCTAAAGCGGCGAGGTGCGAGTAAAACAGTGCGACGAGCGAGGTGCGCGGCACAAATTTTAACCTCGCGCAAAATATGCGCCACAGATTACATCGGAGAGCAAGATTTCGCTCGATATTTAGAGCAAGACGCGGGAAAAACGGCGCTGCAAATTATACGAGCCACAAAAAGTCTGCCAGCGCGGCTCTGCTCCTCTATTTCCTTGAGCGCTTTAAGAATATCCTCGCTTTGAAATTTAATGCTTACCGGTAGAAACGGGCAGTGCCCTATCCGCCCCAAAAGCGGCAAGTCGCTTGCGCAAAGTAGGAATTTTTGCATGTTGTAGAGATACTGCTTGGAGATACTGCTTGCCGCTAAATTCCACCATTTTACCGCCGCGCAGACACAAGCACGCGCCAGGTTCGTAGATATTCACGAAAGTCCGAGGGCTCGCTTTGGCAGTAGAAGCTAAGCGCTTGCATGGGCGTCTGAACATATCTATGGGCGAGATACAGCTCGCCGGTGATCTTTACGGCGTCTTTTAAAATTTTATCTACTTCGTTCATGCTATCTTCTTTAAATTTACTCGGGTTATATTTAAATTTGCACGATTATGCAAGGAATTTGGACTATCGTGCTACCGCAAAATTTTAAAAAAGGCTATAATTTGGCCAACTTTATTTAAAGGAGATAAGATGAGAGATTTTAGTTTTTGCAACCCCGTGAAGATAGAATTTGGCAAGGGTAAAGAGGAGCATATCGGGCAGTATATGAAGGAAGCGGACGCGAAAAAAGCTCTCGTACTATACGGCAGCGAGCGCGTGCGAAAGAGCGGTCTGATGGGCGTCGTGGAGAGCAGCTTAAAGGCAAGCGGTATAGAATTTACGCAGCTTGGCGGCATAAAATCAAATCCCGTGTTAAGCAAGGTAAACGAAGCGATCAAGTTCGCTAAAGAATTTGGCGCCGATAGCGTGCTTGCTGTGGGCGGCGGAAGCGTGCTGGACTCAGCGAAAGCCGTAGCCGCGGGCGCCTGCTACGAGGGCGACGTGTGGGATTTTTTCACCGGCAAAAGCCCGAGCGTCGCGCTTAAAATTTTTGACATCATCACCCTTGCCGCGACGGGCTCGGAGATGAACTGCGGCGGCGTGGTGACCAAGGAGCAGACTAAGCAAAAATACCCGATCAGCGCGCCGTGTCTATACCCGAAAGTCTCGGTCATAAACCCGCAGCTGCAAGCAACCGTCAGCCGCGAGTATCTCGTGTATAGCGCGAGCGACATCATCGCGCACAGCATCGAGGGGTATTTTACCGCTAGCGTCCATCCGGACATCGTGCGAGCCTATATCGAAGTAAACATCAAAACCGTCATCCGCACTACTGAAATCCTGCTCGCAGATCCGAGCGATTACGATGCGCGCGCCGAGTTTGCGTGGGCCGCACGATGGCGCTAAACGGGTTAACCTACGTGGGCGTGGGCGGCTTCGGCTATCCGAACCATATGATCGAGCATGCGATGAGCGCGGTCGTGGACTGCGCGCACGGAGCCGGTCTTAGCGTGGTAATGCCTGCGTGGATGAGGTGGTATAAGGATAGGAATTTAAGCGCGTTTGAGCGTTTCGCTCGTGAAATTTTTGGCCTTAAAAGCGCAGACGAAGGTATCACGGCGCTTAAAGTGTGGTTTGATAAGATCGGCACGCCGACTAGCCTCGCGCAGCTAGGCATCGAAGGCAAGGTGCTAGACGAAGTCATAGACGTAGCCGCGACAAACGCCAAAGCATGGAATATGGCGGAGCTCTACAGCCGCGAAAATATCGCTAAAATTCTTGAGCTGGCAAGATAAATTTAAATGGAGTAAATTGGTTTATGGCTTTAGCCTCTTGCTTTGACTTTTGATTTTCGGACGGTCGTTAAACCGTCCGAATTTATCATTTTGGATTGAGCTCTTTTAAATATTTGGCGAGTCAGCTTTGCCTATTTACTTGCTAAATTTGAGAAAGCGGGCCGGTGGATATTCGCAGCTTGCTATTTTATAAATTTTGCTAAAATTCAAAAAATCAAGGAGGCACAATGAGCAAGATAGATGAAATTTGTAAGTATTTGGACGCTAAATTTAGCTCAGACGGCAAGATACAAAGCGATATAAAGGAGCTATTTGTCTACCGAGCAAGCGTGCCGACCGAGTTTTTAACCGGCGTTTACGAGCCGGCGCTTTGCATGGTTTTTAAAGGCTCAAAACTGGCCAAAGTCGGTAATGATTTTTACGAGTACGATGAGCAGCGCTATCTGCTAGCCGCTACGCATATCCCCGCCGTTGCGAAGATCAAAGACTGCCCGTATCTAGCTATAAAGATCAACTTTGAGCTAGAGGATATCTTGGGCGTGATCGAGAGTATAGGCGGCGCCGAGAGCAAAAAGGGCGAGTTTGCAGGGCTGGCTCTTGGAGCGGTAAATGATGAGCTGCTTGAAGCCGTATTTAAATTTATCCGTTTGCTAGAGCGTCCAAACGATGCTAAATTTTTAGCAAAGCTCGCGATAAAGGAAATTTATACATACTCTTAAAGGGCGAAAACGGCGATTTCCTACGCCAATACGTAATGCTAGAAACCATAGAAAACCGCGTCACACGCGCTGCCAAAGAGATAAAATCAAACTACGCCGAGGCGATAAATATCGAAAATTTAGCCAAAAAGCTCGGCATTAGTGCATCGTCGCTATATCATAACTTCAAGCGTATCACGACGCTTAGTCCGCTTCAATTTCAAAAAAAGATCCGTCTCGAAGAGGCAAAAAATCTCTTGATAAATCAAAATTTAGACGCCGCAGAGGCTGCATTTGCCGTCGGTTACGCGAGCCCGTCGCAGTTTAATAGAGAGTACTCCAGGATGTTTGGCATGCCTCCTAAGGCGCACGTCTTAGCTATAACGGGCGCTTAAATTTAGTGCGGGCAGGTCTGCTGCCCTCTCATTGATTTTATTTCACAAGCTTCTTTGTCTAAATTTTATATTTTGGACCAGCTTAACTACAAATTTGATCTAAATTTTGCATTTTTTATAAAATTTGCAGAAATAGGCAATGATTTTGCAGGATCGTTCTACCGCCTATTTTCTAAAACTGTTATAATCATTTCAGTTTAAAAATCAAAATTACAAGGAGCAAAAATGCAGTATTTAATCTTAAACGACGGCAACAAAATGCCGATTT
>CAUSBF010000010.1:0-19104 GCA_963529595.1 uncultured Campylobacter sp. | reverse complement strand
TAGCTACGAAGCTCTTTTTACTATCTTTCAGATAAATTTTATATAGCTCTTTCATAATGCTTTCGCTAAATTTTAATCCATAAGCCATTTTACTACATGCTCCAATAATTCCTCTAAATTTTCGGCTCCGCAACTTCCTTTGAGTTCGTTTTCCGTGGCATTGATGAAAAACCAATCCTCGTCATCTCTATCGATATTTATTTTGATCGGCTTTTTCCCGCTCTCGCCATCGATTTTAATCAACCAACCGGGATTATCGACCGTTTCTAGCGTAAGGCCATATTCATGCTCCCATTCTCCGTCGCATTTGGAAGCGTACCAGTTTTGTATGAGTTTTAGATTATTCATTGCTCCTCCTTTAATTTTATAAATTTTAAAATTCTCGATCCATTGGGCTTTGATATTGCAATTGAAGCAGGGCTTCTTTGCTATTTAAATTTAATCGCTTATTAAAAATTTCTTTTCCAAGCCATCTTTATTTACGGTGATTATCTTCGAGTTCGGGATATTTAAAAATTTGATAGCTTTTTCGTCCAGTTCGGATAACGGCTCCTCGTGATTATATTTGGTTTTAAAGTAATATAAGAAAAGATCGGCCGTTCGATTTTCATCCATAAGTTGCATTATGCACCTATCGTTTGAATCGCCGCTACCATATCGGTTTATCATCATAAACGGCTCGCAGCTCTTATGAAACGGGAAGTGGCCGAAATTAAAAAGATTGCCGACGAGCTCAAATACAAGGACAAAAAACAGAAATAAAATGAATAGCTTGATCATTCTGCGTTTCATTGCGGCGTTTCCTAAATTTTGAAATAAAAAATTCGTTTGTGTTTTAAATGCCAGACGATATTTGCGCTCAAGTCGCGGGTGCGCTTAAGCGCTAGTAGTAGCGGTCAGGCGCAAAATTTACGACGCTATCTCGCCTTTTGCCGCGCCGGCTGCGGCGGATTCGCTTTCGTCCATAATGATGAGCTGTTTTGCGCGCTTGATCTTGGCATCGTCGCGAAATGCCGCGCGCACCTTGTCCATGCCGGTGTAAAATTCCTTCATCAAAACAAGGCACAAATACGCGCCAAATTCCGTCGTGTGGATGATCTCACCCTCGATCCGCACGGCGCCTGCAAGCCTTAGCAGGCTAAGCTCTCTGCCCAGTTCGCGACGCAAATTTAAATCGTTTGCGGAGTTAAATTTAGCGATATCGATCTCGCCGTTGAAAAGCTCGGTCAAAAAGAGGTATTTCGCGCGCTCGGATCTGCTAAAATCGCAAGTGGCGATGACGGTGCTTTCCTTTTTGCGCACCCTGCTTGCGTACTCTTCGAGGTTGAACGCATTTATGAGCAGCCTGCCGCCTAGGAAACTAAACGCGCCGCTTCCGATGCCTACGTATTCGTGGTTTGTGCCTACATACTCGTCGCTCATATTTGATTTTTCGCGAGCGAAGGCCCATGCGTTGCTGCGGTGCCAGCTAGAAAATTCCTTGCAGATGATGGAGTAAAACTCCTCCTCGTGATCTACATTGCTAACGCCGAGGCTCCGCGCTATTTGATCACGCATCAAAGGCGATTTCATCAGCGGATACAGCGTGATCTGCTCGGGCTTCACCGCCTTTGCCGCTTCAATGTCGCGAAGTAAAATTTCGCGCGTTTGAAATGGAAAGTTAAAGATCAGATCCAGACTTAAAATCGGTAGAATTCCGACCGCTCGGGATAGCTTTTCTTGCAGAATTTCGCCCGAGCCGAATTTGTCGTAGCGTGAAGCTTTGCGTAAAATATCGTCATCAAAGCTCTGCACCCCCACGCTTAAGCGGTCTATTAGCCCGCGAAATCGCAGCAAGCTCTCAGGCTCGATGTGGTTAGGGTCGCTCTCGCACGAGATTTCTTTAATGCTAAAAAGCGACTTGGCAAGCTCCAGCGTGCGCGCTAACTCATCCTCGTCGATGAGCGTCGTGCCGCCGCCGACATAAAGCGTCTCAAAGTCGTAGCCCGCGTCCTTCGTGCGCTGCATCTCGGTGCGTAGCGCGCCGAAATACGCCTTGCACGCGCCGCGCTCGTAAGCGTATTTATGAAAGGAGCAGTAGGGACAAAACGTGTGGCAGAAGGGTACGTGCATGTAGAGCATATATTTTTTATCGGGGTTTGGAATTTTAGCGATGTTCTCTTGCGTGATGTCGATCCTGAGGGAGTTGTAGAGGGATTTTTGCATGGTGTCGGCGGCATATTTTTTGGCGAAGCTATGCACCATTTGACTGATAAAATTCATAAAACTTTAACCTTTTTTAAACTTAAAAACTAATTTTTGAAGTTTATCGAAAACTAACTTATAAATTTATCAATAATTTAATAAAAAGCGTAGCGCCGCCATATAACTTAGCGTAGGAAGCGCTATTGTAACGAGCGAATTGCGAAATTTAGCATGCACGACAAACGCCATAATCAGGCAAAATAGCAGCATCGCCGTTTGTAGCGCGTCCGCGCTAAAAGCCCGCTCGCCTGAGAAGCTAGGCAGCATAGTTTTAAGTGCATAGATCGTCAAAACGACCATTATCAAAAGTCCGGAGTTTTTCTGCAGATACGATAAGCTTGGACTCGCGGTCTTTTTCTTAAAAAGAAGCAGCGGCAAAAATCGCGTCAAAATCGTAGCGATCGAGGCTAGAAAGATATAGGGTAAAATTTCCACGACCTGCTCCTTTTTAGGAATTTTCGCAGCCTGCGTCCCGTGCGCGAAGGTCGCTCGAAGTATTTACGAAAGAGCAGCAAAACCGCAGTGCCAAAAATCAGAGTGCCGAATAAAAAGTATTTTGTAGGAAAGATAAAAAGCCCCGCAAATGCGCAGGCAAATCCTAGCAATAGTACTTTGTATTGTGGATTTGCCTTAAAAACTTCATAGGTTAGCATCGCAAAAAGCGCCGTCAGGCTAAACTCGACCCCGCTAAAATCAAGCTTTAAGCTTGCTCCCAAAACAGCCCCCGCAACGACGCCCGCGACCCAGTAAGAGTGATTTAAGACCGCGGTTAGATTATAGAGCAGATCAAGCTCTTTTAGTCTTTGCGGCGTTACGGGCTGCTCGCCGCTAAGCTCCTCGGGGCGCAAAAAGGCGCGCGCTTTTAGCAGAGCAAAGGTTTCGTCTGTAAGGGCATACACGGCGTAAATTTTATGACGCACGAAGCGCAGTTCCTCAAGCAGCGACATCGTGTAGAAAAAATGGCGAAAATTTAGCAAAAACGCCACGACAAAAGTATCTACGAGCGAGGCGTGAGTTACGATGAAGGCGATCAGCACAAACTCCACGCTGCCTGCGTAGATTAGCAGTGAGGTTAGCGCCAGAGCCCAGACCGGCAGGTCTTGGCTGATGCCGTAGATGCCAAACGCCAGCCCTAGCGGCACGTAGCCCATCATCACGGCAAGGGTCGATCTGAAAATTTCAAATTTACTCATAGCTTTCCTAAATTTAAAAGGGCGATTGTAGCTAAAATTTTATTAAATTTTACAGGACGGCAGGTGGGATCTGCGCCGCTGCGAGCTGGTTTTGCGCGGTTATGCGTCGCAAGAAGAGCTGTAAAATTTACTCGGTTTAGCGCCGTAAATTTTAAAATTTAGCCTGCGTAGAATTTTGCGAAATTTTAAAATTTCGGGGAGCGGATCTTTAAATTTAGCCTAAAATACGTGGCGTAAAAGCACGAATGCAAACGCCGAAAGCAGCGCCGAAACGGGCAGAGTGATGATCCACGCTAGCCCGATCGGCTTCATCAGCGACCAGTTCGTGCTGTGATTTACCAAGCCTATTCCCAAAATCGCGCCGATTAGCACGTGGGTCGAGGAGATCGGAAGCCCCAGCACCGATGCCGCCATGACGACGACGGCGCTTGCGAGCTCGGCGCTAAAGCCCGAGGCCGGGTGGATTTTCGTAAGATTGGTGCCTACGGTGGCGATCACCTCTTTGCCGATGAACCAAAGCCCCGCTATGAGGGCTACTGCGAACATTATCATAATCTGCTGCGGCACGGGAGTGGAGGGATTGATACTATTCGTAGCCATCGTATCGATGATGGCGGCAAACGGACCCACGGCGTTTGCGATGTCGTTGCTGCCGTGTGAAAAGGCAAAGCCGCTAGCAGTGAGCACCTGCAGCCAGCTAAACATCAAAAACGCGGATTTGTTTAAATTTGAGCGGCGCAGGGTTTTAGCGAAAATAAACATCAAAAGCCAGGTAATTAGCGTCGACATACCGATGATGAGGTAGTTGTAAAAATTCGTAAGCCCGAAATTTAGATTATGCAGCCCCTTAAATATCAGCATCGCAGAGATTACGAAAGCACCGATGCCCGCTACGGCTGGAATCCCGTACTCTAGGGCCTTGTGGGATTTGAGCTTCTCTTTTTTAGCGTCAAGCTCGATCACCTTTTTATAATACTCGCTATCCAGTTCGCTTGGATCAAAATCGGGATCGCGCATCGCGTAAATATCGTGATTTAGCGCTTCTGCATAGGCGATCTTTTGAATGTCGTCCAGGGTCTCGAAGGTCTTTTTATGCAACTTGCGAAGGGATTTTTTTTCGCGCTTTATGCGGTCGATCTTTATTTGAGCGTAGCGGTTGTAATCCAAAATATAATGTTTGATGAGCCAGAAAATTCCAAAGGAGATCACTCCGCCCAAAATCGGCGAGAGCACCCAAGAGATCGCTATTTTGCCGATCTTATCCCACTGCACGAGCCACAATGCGGAAGCCTCTGCGGTATTAAGCAGGGCGCCTAGCGTAAGCCCAGAGCCTACGATACCGCCGATGATCGCATGAGTAGTGGATACGGGCAAGCCCTTTCTACTGGCAAAAAGCAGCCACGCGCCCGCCGCAAAAAGTGCGCTCATCATTACGTAGATAAAGTCTCTCGGATGCACATCCATTTTGCTAAGATCGATTATGCCGCTGCGGATCGTCGAGGTTACTTCGCCGCCTGCGATTACCGCGCCGCTTGCTTCAAATACCGCCGCGATACAAAGGGCTTGCGCGATACTAAGGGTGCCGCTTCCGACGCTGGTGCCGAAGGAATTCGCCACGTCGTTTCCGCCGATATTAAAGGCCATAAAGATGCCTAAAAATACCGAAACCAAAAATAGCGTTTTATCACCGCTTCCTATAAAACCGAATCCCCAGATAAGAAAATAGATTGTTACGCCGCAGAATATGCCGTAGAAAATGAGACTTATCTTGCTAGATTTCATAGCTCTCCCTTAAAATCCGCGAAATTTTACCACACGCGCCTTAATCCCCACTAAATCGCACGAGAGAGGTATATAAATTTTAATTTTAAAAGCGAATTTAGTGACGCGCGCTAAGCTTTATTAAATCAATACTTCGTTACAATCCACATTAAATTTTAAAACCGAGGCGAAAAATGTCTAGAATTCCGCTGCAAAGCCCATATTTCGGAATATTCGTAATGCTAATCCTAGCTTTTTGCGTCTTTTCGCTCATCGTTAAACTATCCTCTTTGGTAGGCTCGCGTTTAGCAGATAGGCGCGATGAGCGGCTAAAGGGCGAAATTTACGAAAGCGGACCCGAGGCCGTCAAACAGCCCAACCGAATGAACTCCCACTTTTTTTTGATAGCCGTGCTTTTCATACTTTTTGATGTCGAGATTATCTTTATGTTTCCGTGGGCGGTAAATTTTAAAATTTTAGGCGTGTTCGGGCTCGTGGAGATGGCGTTTTTCATCGTATTGTTAGGTATCGGTTTCATCTACGCCTGGAAAAAAGGAGCGCTAAATTGGCAGAGCATAAGATAAACTACGTGCGCGAAAACGGACTTCCCGTAGTTCTCACCACCGTCGATAAGCTGATCGCGTGGGGCAGGAGTAACTCTTTGTGGGCGATGACGTACGGGCTTGCGTGCTGTGCGATCGAGATGATGGCGGCGGGCGCTGGCAGATTTGACTTTGACCGCTTCGGCACGATATTTCGCGCAAGTGCCAAACAATCGGATGTGATGATAATCGCAGGCACGCTTAGCAAAAAGCACGCCGAGTTTACGCGCCGCCTATACGACGCGATGCCCGAACCCAAATGGGTCATCAGCATGGGCAGCTGCGCCAATACCGGAGGGATGTTTAATACCTACGCTACGGTGCAGGGCTGCGACCGCATAGTGCCCGTGGATATCTATCTGCCCGGATGTGCGCCTCGTCCCGAGACGCTGCAGTTTGCGATGATGGTGCTGCAAAAAAAGATCCGCACCCAAACTCCGCGCCGCGCACAAAAGGCAAAAAGGCTGATCTGATGAGAAAATTTAATCCCAAAGGCGATCAGAGTAAAAAAAATTACTACAAAGACAGATTTTTTATCCCCGAGGAAACGCCGAAATCCAGCGCAAACGAGAGCGATTTCAAAGACGATCTGGACGCGCTTGAAGGCGTTCAAATTTTAAACTCATACGTGGAATTTAACACCCTCGTGCTCTATGTGGAGCCTGCGCAAAATTTAGCGGCGCTGCGCGCGCTTAAGAGCGCGGGATATGAAATTTTGTGCGAGCTAAGCGGCGTAGATTTTACCGAGGCTCGCGGCGGCATCGAGGTTTTTTATCAGCTTTTGGATATCAAAAGAGCGCGCCGCGCGCGACTAAAGTGCTTCGTGCCGAATGAGAGCTTTTTACAAAGCGCTGCGGGCATCTACAAAAGCGCGAACTGGGCGGAGCGCGAACTATACGATATGATGGGCGTTTGGATAGAGGCTCATCCGAACTTGGCGCGCCTAATAATGCCTGATGATTGGTTCGGACACCCGCTTTTGAAGTCCTATCCGCTGCAAGGAGACGAGTTTGCCAAGTGGTACGAGGTGGATAAAATTTTTGGGCGCGACGCACGCGAACGGATCGGCGAGGAGAACCGAAATTCCGCATTCGTGGATGAAAAAGATACCTTTAACTTCGCGCGGCTCTATCACGAGAGCGGTTATGGCGAGCCGCGGCCGCAAGAAAAAATTTTACAAGAATATCAGGAAGAGGGCGGCGTGCGCTTCGTAAAACGCGTTAAACGCGGAATTTACAAGATCATCACAAAGAGAAAATAATGCAAAATCCAAGCAAGCTAAGACCGTTTTTCGAAAACATCGAGTACGAGCGCGAGGGCGCGAATATGATCTTAAATTTCGGTCCGCAGCACCCAAGCGCGCACGGTCAGCTAAAGCTAGTGCTGGAGCTTGACGGCGAGCGTATCGTGCGTGCGCGCCCGGGCGTGGGCTACATGCACCGAGGCATCGAAAAGATGGCCGAAAATATGATTTACGCGGAATTTGTTCCCGTAACAGACCGCGTCGATTATGTCGCATCGGGCTCGAACAACTACGGCTTTTGCGCCGCGGTCGAGAAGCTCTGCGGCATCGAAGTGCCGCGCCGCGCGCAGATCATCCGTACGATCTTGCTTGAGCTTAATCGTATCAGCTCGCACCTTCTGTTTTTGGGTACTCACGCGCTTGATATCGGTGCGATGACGGTATTTCTCTACTGCTTTCGCTCGCGCGAATACATACTTGATCTCATAGAAAAATACTGCGGCGCGCGCCTTACGCACAATAATATCAAAATCGGCGGCGTGTTTTTGGACCTGCCTAACGGCTGGCTAGAAGAGATGTTGAAATTTTGCGACGAATTTCCGAGCGACATTAAAGAGTTTGAAGATATGCTCGATACCAATAGAATTTGGCTAATGCGAACCGAGGGCGTGGGCGTGATCTCGCACGAAGCGGCTCTTAGCTGCGGCTGTAGCGGCGTGACGCTCCGCGCTAGCGGACATGCTTGGGATATCCGCAAAGAGGAGCCCTATCTCATCTACGACGAGCTTGATTTTGACGTGCCGTATGCGAGCGAGGGCGATTGCTACGCGCGCTATAAGTGTTATATGGCGGAGATGCGCGAGAGCCTTAAAATTTTGCGCCAGTGCGCGAAATACTATCCGCTGAGCGATCCGCAAATTTTAGCGATCGATCCCGCTTACGTAAATCCTAGCAAAGAGCAGATCATGACGCAAAACTACTCGCTGATGCAGCATTTCGTGTTAGTCACTCAGGGCTTACGCCCGCCCGTGGGCGAAATTTACGCCGCGAGCGAGAGTCCTAAGGGCGAGCTTGGATTTTATATCCGCTCGATGGGCGAAAGCCGCCCGTACCGCCTTAAGATCCGCACGCCGAGCTTTTGGCATTGCGCGGTCTATGAGGAAATTTTACCGGGGCAGTATCTTGCCGACGCCGCGGCGATCATCGGCAGCACGAATATCATTTTAGGCGAGGTGGATCGATGAAACGCTACGATTTGAGGCATTTGGGCGATAAGTTTTTAAACCGCATGGGCGAAATTTTAAAAAATTCCGCTCGCGGCGAGACGATGATCTTTATGTTTGAGATAGGCGATTTCAGCGCGGTTCAAAAAAGCGCCGATCTGGTGGAGGGGCTAAATTCCACGCTTTTAAGCTCGATTCGTTATAACCAAGTCGATTGGATGGTCGTCGCCAAAAAGGGGAGAGGATGAAAATTTTAAATTTCGCGTCGCTGCTTAGTTTGCAAAATCCCGCGCTTGCAGAAGATTTTAAGAGCGCTGAAATTTTAAGCGTATCGCCATTGCAAGATGCGCATCTTCCAGGCGAGCTGATAAAATGCGAGATCGGCGCGCAAAGCTTCGTGCTGGCGCTAATCTGCGCTAGTTTTTGCGACGAGCAATATTTTGCGGATCTAGATCTGGAGTATCTAAGCGGCGAAAGCAGCGTGGGCGAGGAGGAGATCGAGCAGATCGCGGAGTTTCTGCAAAGCGGCTGCGACGCGCTTTTGATCGACGATGCGCTCATTAAAACTCATCCGGACGCCGAAAATATCAAAGCCTTTCTGTCTCTCATAGCGGCGAAGTTCGGGGTTAAAATTTTAAGCTTACGCGGCGAGCAAGCGGATTTGGGCGCGCAAGGGCGGGCAAATTTAAGCCCTCTAAAAGAGCCTGAGAATTTCGACGGCGCCGTGGTTTTCAAACACGATGCGGACGACCGATTAATCGGCGGAAGGTATTTTAGTATGGTCGCAAAGATCAAACACGGCGATCGCGTCCGCATCAAAACACCGCACCTAAATTTAGAAAAAGAATTTATTTTGGATGAGGAGCTAAAGGGCACGATTGCGCTTTTAGGCTCGGGTGGGCAGGGCTTTGGCGGTTATAATTTCGAACTCGCAGAAATTTCTAAGGTTTAAAATGGCAAAGATCACGATCGACGGTAAAGCTTGCGAGTGCGACGAGGGCGAGTACATCTTGCAGGTCGCGCGTCGCTGCGGCGTTTTTATCCCTGCGCTTTGTTATCTAAGCGGCGGTACGACGACGCTCGCATGCAGGCTTTGTATGGTCGAAGCGGACGGCAAGCGCGTCTATAGCTGCAACGCCAAAGCCAAAGACGGCATGGTCGTTTACAGCCGCAGCCCCGAGATCGACGCCGAGCGCGAGGCGATCACGCAGGTTTATTGCATCAACCATCCGATGGCGTGCGGGGTTTGCGATCAAAGCGGCGAGTGCGAGCTTCAAAATTTAGCCCATCTGATGCGCACAAATATCCAAAGCTACGCTATCCGCGATACGGCGCGCGAGGTGCAGGATTGGGGTTATTTGAGCTATGATCCTAGCCTTTGCATCGTTTGCGAACGCTGTATTACCGCCGCGAAAGACCGCTTGGGCGTAGATGCGTTTAAGCTCGTTCCGCGCGGCGGAGACGCGCTTAGTAAGGAGCAAAAGGACGCGATGCCCAAAGACGCCTACGCCGTGTGGAACAAGCTGCAAAAAAGTCTAATCGCGCGGGTCAACGATGAGGATGATTGCGTAAACTACGGCGAGAGTGCAGCGGTCTGCCCGACGGGGGCTTTGGTAGAGAGTGCGTTTAAATACGTTTCAAACGCCTGGGAACTACGTCAAATCCCCGCTTCCAACCCGCACAGCAGCGACTGCGAACTGCTTTATTACGAGATCAAGCGCCGCGGCATAGGCGAGCCGCGTGAAAAAATTTATCGCGTTAGTAGCGACATAAATTTTAGCGTCCTACATGCCGCAGCGCGCTTCGGCTGGGATTTTTCAAACGAACGGGCGAGCAAAAACGAAGCGGTTTTTAGCCGTATCGTGCGCGGTATCGAGGATGGCGAGATCAAAAATATTAAATTTAATAGTTTCATCACCAATGAAGAAGCTCGGATTTTAGAGCTTTTGCGGCAAAAATTTAAACTCGCTTTGATCAACGACGAAGCACTTGCGTATCAAAAATTCCTGCGCGAATTTTCAAAGCTTAGCGGCACGAAATTTTATAATGCAGATTCGCAGACGATTAAAAACAGCGATTTCATCGTTGTTTGCGGCACGTTTTTACGTAGCGACGCGCCAAATCTGGGCTATGCGGTAAACAGCGCCTGCAAGCTAAATAAGGCAAGCGGGATCTATTTTCATCCGTTTTGCGACGAGGGAATTAAGGGTTTTGGCAAAAATTTCATCCATCAGCCGCACGCCGCGGGCTTGGAGGCACAGATCCTGCTTTGGATCTTGCAAAAGTTCGGGCGCGATTTGCCTGAGTGGCTGGATGCGAAACTCGCGGCGGAATTTGAAATTTCGCGCGCCGCGGCGAAGGAAAATTTAGACGAGAAATCTGCGGATTCGCAAAATTCCGAGAATTCTACGGAAGCAAATGGCGCCGAGAACGTTGCGAGTGCGAGCGGTGCCGAAAATTCCGCAAGCACGGATGGCGCTGAAAATTCCGCAAAAAATTCCGCACAGAATTCCGAGAATCCCGCGGAAAGTAAAATTTCAAATTTTGCCCGCGCGCTCGGGCTGGACGAGCAGAAAGTGGATGAGCTTTTGGCTAAAAAGGAGAGCTTTTCGCTCATCATCGGCGAGGATTTTATCCGCACGCCAAATAGTGCCACGCTCGCGCGTCTGGTGGGTTTAGTGCAGCGCTACACGCCGCTAAAAGTGCTAGTGGTGCCGCCGCGCACGAACAGCCTGGGCGTCGCGCTCATCTGCGAGCTTAGCGCGCAAGCGAGCGCGGGCGAGGCGCTAGGCTACAATGAAGCGGGCGATATAAGCTTCGGCGTGCTGGAAGCGGATCTGGACGCGCCTAGCTTGGTGCAGCAGGAGGGCACGTTTACGAACTACGACAAGCGCGTAGTGCCTACAAATGCGGCGCTTGATTACGGCGGATATGAGTTAAACGACATCGCCTGTGCGCTGGGAGTTTGCGCGGAACACGCGATCAGCTATACGTCAAGCTTGGGCGTGGATTTTGAGCCGATTAAATTTGACGATTTAGAAAATTTCTACGACAACGGCGGCGCAAATCACCGTGGATATGAGCTGCGAAATGAGAAGTTCGCCGCTAGCGAGGAGGAGTTTGAAATTTCGCCTTCCGCACCGCTTAGAGCAGGCGAGAGCGAAATTTTAATCTATGAGGCAAATCCGCTGCATCAATTCAATAAATTTAGCGGCGCAAGCAGCGCTCTGGGCGAAGCGGGCGCACTGTATCTAAGCCCAGGCATCGCCGAAGCTCTGGGCGTGAGCGCAGGCGACGTCGTTAAAATTTACAAAACAGACGGTCCGAGTCATGATGAAAAAACTAGCGGCGCGGGCAAAACGAGTGCCGCTGATAATGAAAGCGACAAAAGCGGCGCAGAGGGGCTCGTAAGCTTAAAGCGCGAAATCGTCGCTAGCGTAAAGATCGATCCAGGCTTTAGCGGGGCGTATCTGCCGTATTTTGACGAGAAGCTGCGCAGCGAGATATTTTTCAAAACCTCACGCTATGCAAGCGTAAAAATCGAGAAAATTTCAAATTCCAAAGGAGAGGGCAGATGAGCGATAGTGCATTTTATTTCGTAGCCACCGTCTTAAAGGCGCTCGTGATTTTAGCCGTTATCGCGCTGCTCTCGGGGCTTGCGACCTATGCCGAGCGCAAAGTGCTTGCCTTTATGCAGCGCAGGATCGGACCCTCTATGGTCGGGCCTGCGGGACTTTTGCAGGTGGGCGCGGATATGATAAAGCTTTTTACCAAAGAGGACGCTATCCCTGCGCGGGCGAATAAGTTTCTTTTCAAAATCGCGCCGATAATCTCGGCTACGGGAGCTTTCGTGGCGCTTTCGGTGGTCCCGCTGCTACCGGAGTTTACTATCGGCGGGCGGACTATACAGCCGATTTTAAGCGATATAAATGTGGGAATTTTATTCCTGCTCGGAGCTAGCGGCACCTGCGTTTACGGACTGCTGATCGGAGGGCTTGCGAGCTACAATAAATGGGGAACGATAGGCGCGTTTCGCGCGTTTTTGCAGATAACCTGCTTTGAGGTGATAAACGGGCTTAGCCTAATCCCTATCGTGATGATCACCGGCTCGCTCTCGCTCATCGACATCGTAAGCGCGCAAAGCGGCGGCATCGACAAGTGGTTTATCTGGAAAGAGCCCGTCTGCTTTGCACTCTTTCTCATAGCAGCCTTTGTAGAGTGCAACCGCACGCCGCTGTGCCTTACCGAAAACGAAACCGAAATCGTAGCGGGCGCTGGTACGGCGTATTCTGGCATGCGCTGGGGTATGTTTTTTATCGGTGAATACGCCAATATCATAACCTACTCCGTCGTTACAACGCTGCTGTTTTTGGGCGGATTCAACGCGTTTTGGTTTATCCCCGGCGGCATTATGATGGTATTAAAATCAAGCCTCGTGTTTTTCTGCTTCCTATGGGCTCGCGCGGCGTGGCCGCATCTGCGTCCTGATCAGCTGATGGGGCTTTGCTGGAAAGTCTGCATGCCGTTAGCTATTGCTTGCGTGCTAATTACCGCGCTAGCGATCGTTTAAGGAAGGGCGCGATGGCAAGATACGCTCAGATCGACAAAAGAACCCCTATTAAATCCGGCGGCGATAAGTTTCGCAGATTCCTCTCCCGCACCTTTAACGGCGAGCTTTTCGTGGGGCTGTGGGTGGTGTTAAAAAATATGTTTAAGCGCGGCGGCTCGCACACGCTTCGGTATCCTATGGAAAAATTTGTTATGCCGCCTAGATATCGCGGCGTGCATAAGCTAATGCGTCTGCTTGAAAGCGGTAGCGAGCGTTGCATCGGATGCGGCCTGTGCGAGAAGATCTGCGTGGCGAACTGCATCGCGATGGAGACCAGCCTCGGCGCCGACGGCCGCAAAAAGGTAGATAACTACTCGATAAATTTAGGGCGCTGCGTCTATTGCGGGCTTTGCGCGGACGTCTGCCCCGAGATTGCTATCGTGCACGGCTGCGAGTACGAGCTTGCGAGCGAACAGCGGGCATACTACGGCTTCAAAGAGGATCTTTTAATTCGCGGCGAAAATTTATGCTTAAACGGCGCGGCGCAGGAGTTTGCGGGCTACGGCAGCCTGGATGAAAACGCGGGCGCGCGGATCAAGATGACGCCGAACGCCTATATAAAAAGCGACGCCACAAGCGACGAGCCAAGCTTAAAGAGCGCGGATTCAAATTTAAAAAGCAGCGCCGCGGAAAGCTCTAAAAAAGAGGGTGCCGCTAGCGATAAAATTCTATTTTCAAAGGGCGCGGGCTTAAGCGGCGAAATTTCAGCCGAGCGTCAAGACGTGGGGCGGGCAAGCTTAAAGAAAAGCTCCGCCGCGGACGTCGAAAACTCTAAAGAAAATTCCGTTACGGACGCTCAAAATTCCGCGCCTGATTCGCAGCGAAATTCCAAAGAAAACCCCGCTTCTCAAAGCGCCGAAGATTCCGCTATGGATAGTAAAAATTTGGCGGAGAATTCTAAAGAAAATTTCTCTCCGCAGAGCGCCGACGATTCCGCCGCTCAAAGTAAAAATTTTAAAGAGAATTCTGTTGCGTCGCACGCCGAAAATTCTGTCGGTGAGCTTGCTACGAACGACGATTCCGTGGAAAATCCTAAAGAAAATTCCGCGACGCAAGACGAGGGAAATTCCACGACGCGAGGTAAAAAATCTAAGGCAAATTCTAAAAAGAATTCCGCCGCGGACGCTGAGAATTCTACGCAAAGTTCCGCGCCGGATTCCTCAGCGCAGGGGGAGGAGCAATGATACAAACGCTTGCATTTTATTTTTTCAGCGCGGTTTGCCTGGCGCTTTTCGGTATCAGCGTTTTTAGCAAAAACGTTCTTTACGCCCTTAGCGCGCTGGCCGGCGGCATGGTTTTTATGAGCGGATTTTTCTTCTTGCTGGATGCGGAGTTTTTAGGCGTAGTGCAGATCATAGTTTACACGGGCGCCGTGATCGTGCTTTACGGCTTCGCGCTGATGTTTTTAGGCGCGGATAAAAACGTAAGCGAGCCGAAAAAGGGCGCAAGGCTATTTTTCGCGCTTAGCGGCGTGATCGCATTTTTGCTCGTGATTATCGTGCTCGGTGCGGTGGTTGCG
The DNA here is from genome assembly GCA_963529595.1 of uncultured Campylobacter sp. GTDB lineage: Bacteria > Campylobacterota > Campylobacteria > Campylobacterales > Campylobacteraceae > Campylobacter_B. The sequence goes on along the minus strand of CAUSBF010000010.1, from coordinate 4,710 downwards.
AACAACGTAGAAACGCTTAAAATTTTAAACACCGACGATACCGAGGCGCTTGGGATGATTATCTTTACGAAATATCTGGCGATTTTCGAGCTTGCAGCCGTGATGCTGCTCGTGGCGATGATCTGCGCTATCGTGCTTGCGCATAAGCAGATGGACGCGAGCCTGAGCTACGAAGAGAGCGAGGGATAAAATGGGTCTAAATTACTATCTGATCGTCGCTGCGATGATGTTTGGGCTCGGGCTTGCGGGTATGATGAAGCGACGGAATTTAATAATGCTCTTTTTTTCGAGCGAAATTTTACTAAACGCCGCAAATTTAGCCCTCGTCGCCGTGGCGAAATTTTACGACAATATAAACGGCGAAATTTTTGCGCTTTTCATCGTAGCGATCGCCGCGAGCGAGATGGCTGTGGGGCTTGGGCTGCTCATCTTGTGGTATAAGAAAACGGGCAGCATCGAACTTGACAGCTTCGTAAATTTTAAAAATCCTTCCAAGGATGGACCGGATGCTTGATACTGTTTTTGTATGGCTCTTAATCGCCCTTTTCGCACCGCTTGCCTCGGCGATCTTCGCAGGCGTTTTCATTCGCGCCAAAGACAAGATGTTTATTGGCGTAATCTGCTCGGCGCTGGTGATTTTAAGCACTATCGCGTCGCTTGCTTTGATGGAGCTCGTCTCTGACAACCGCCTAATCAGCGTAAGCTTAGCCGATTTCATAAGCACGGGATTTTTGGACGCAAAATTTAGCTTTCTCATAGATAGCGTAAGTGCGGTGATGATGGTGGTCGTAGGCATCGTTTCCAGCGTCGTGCACGTGTATTCGATCTACTATATGTGGGATGATGAAAACTTCGCTAAATTTTTCAGCTTCCTGGGGCTTTTCGTTTTTTCGATGCTGGTTTTGGTAACGAGCGATAATTTTTTAGGGCTTTTCATCGGCTGGGAGGGGGTCGGACTCTGCTCGTGGCTGCTAATAGGCTTTTGGTATGATAGGAGCAATTACAGCTGGTGCGCCAATGAAGCTTTTATAATGAACCGCATCGCAGACCTTGGGATGTTGCTTGGAATTTTTCTGATCTATTTAAATTTCGGCTCGTTGCGCTACGAGGTGGTATTTGCTAACGCAGCGAGCTTGGAGCCTGAAATTTTAACCCTGATCGCAGCGCTTTTATTTATCGGTGCGATGGGCAAAAGCGCGCAGTTTCCGTTTCATACCTGGCTAGCCGACGCGATGGCGGGTCCGACGCCCGTATCCGCGCTCATTCACGCAGCGACGATGGTTACGGCGGGCGTTTATCTGGTGATCCGCGCAAACGCAATTTTCGCGCTCGCGCCGGAAGTAAGCGGCTTTATCGTCTGCCTAGGCGCTTTCGTGGCGGTCTTTGCGGCGTCAATGGCGCTGGTTCATAACGATCTTAAAAAGATCATCGCCTACTCCACGCTTTCGCAGCTTGGCTATATGTTTGTAGCCGCGGGGCTCGGGGCGTATTGGATCGCGCTATTTCATCTGGCGACGCATGCGTTTTTCAAGGCGCTTCTATTTTTGGGTGCAGGCAACGTAATGCACGCAATGAAGGATGATCTAAACATCCAAAATATGGGCGGATTATATAAGTTTATGCGACCTACGGCAATTTTAATGTGTATAGGCTCGCTCGCGCTTTGCGGATTTTATCCGTTCGCGGGCTTTTTCTCAAAAGATAAAATTTTAGAAGCGGCGTGGAGTGCGGACGCGTATTTTATCTGGGCGCTACTGTTTGCGGGCGCTGCGATGACGACATTTTACAGCGTGCGTCTGATAATGCTCGTGTTTTTCGGCAAGCAAAATTTTACCCACCATCCGCACGAGGCGAAAGGCTTCGCCCTTATCGCGATGGGCGTGTTAGCCGTGCCTGCGGTGATCGCGGGCTTTTTCGAGCACGATTTTGCGGAGTTCGTGCTTAGCATACTACCGGGCTTTAAAGCTTCGATCCCGCACGGCGTGGAGGTAATTTTGATCGCCATAACGCTAGCGATGATAAGCGCGGTGGCGATCGGCACGATTTGGACATACGGCAAGGGTAAATTTAGCCAAAATTTAAAGAACTGCAAATTTTATAAAATTTTGATCGCGCAGTATTTTATCCCGCAAATTTACGAGCGCGTGATCGTGCGCGGATACGCTAAGCTTAGCGAGATCTGCGCTAAATGCGACGGCGCGATCATAGACGCTAGTGTCGATCTGATCGCTCGCGTGGCGGTAAAAAGCGGCGAGGGTGCGGATCGTGTAAGCAATAGCGGAGATTTGAGCGCAAATTTAAGGTGGATGGTTTTGGGATCTTTCATTTTGCTGATTTTGGCGTTTGCGCTGTGAGGTGGGCATGGAATACTTTTTAAGTTTGGTTATATTTTTTCCGGCGGTAGCTGCGGTTTTAGGCTTTTTGATCGACGAAGCGAGCATTAAGACCTACGCTGTTACGATGAGCTTTATAGAGTTCGTGCTTTCGCTCGTTTTGTGGATACTCTACGAGCCGGTGGACGGCATCGCGTTTAGCGTGCTGCACCCTTTCATAAGCGAATACGGCATCAACTACTTCATCGGCGTGGACGGAATTTCGCTGTTTTTAGTGATCCTAAGCACGCTGGTTACATTTTTGGCGCTGCTTAGTCTAAGCATTAAAGAGCGCGCCAAAAATTTAATCATCTGCATTTTGTTTTTAGAGATGACGATGGTGGGCGTTTTCGTGGCGCTGGATGCGATTTTGTTTTACATATTTTGGGAGCTTTCGCTCATTCCGATGCTCTACATCATCGGCGCGTGGGGTAGCGGCAAGAGAATTTACGCCGCGGTAAAATTTTTCATCTACACTTTTTTAGGCTCGATGTTTCTGCTCGTAGGGCTCGTAGCGATGAGCTATTTCTATCACGAGGCTACGGGCGAGTATAGCTTTAATATCCTAGATTGGCAGAGCCTGTCGCTGCCGCTTAGCACGCAAATTCCTCTGTTTTTGGCATTTTCGATAGCCTTTGCGATCAAGACGCCTTGCTTTCCTTTTCATACCTGGCTGCCGTATGCACACGGGCAGGCCCCTACGATAGGCTCGGTTCTGCTTGCCGCGGTGCTTCTTAAGATGGGCACCTATGGCTTCGTGCGATTTTCGCTGCCGCTGTTTCCGGATGCGAGCGTCTATTTTAGCGGGATGATGTGCGCCGTAGCGATCGTTATGATCATCTACGCGAGTTTCATCGCCTTTGCGCAAAAGGACATCAAACAGGTTATCGCGTATAGCTCGATCGCGCATATGGGCATCATAATGCTAGGAATTTTTTCAATGAGCCGCGAAGGAATGAGCGGCGCGGTATTTTTGATGATCAGCCACGGTATCGTAAGCGGCGGGCTTTTTATGCTCGTAGGCTTTTTATACGACCGTAGGCATACGAAGCTTTTCAGCGAGTTCGGCGGGCTTGCGCGGGTGATGCCGCTTTATGCGTTTTGCTTTTGCGTCGTGCTGTTAGGCTCGATAGGTCTTCCGCTTACGATCGGCTTCGTGGGAGAATTCCTAAGCCTTGTAGGAATTTTTAAGATTAGCTTTAGCTATGCGCTTTTGGGCGGACTCGGTATAATAATGGGTGCTATATATTCGATGAATCTTTATAAAAAGACCTTCTTCGGCGCGCTAATGCATGAGGAAAATAAAAAGCTAAGCGATCTAAATAGAACCGAGCTTTGCTCTATCATCCCGATCTGCGTGCTGGTAGTAGTGCTTGGCGTAGCGCCGAATTTGATGCTAAAGAGTATCGAGCCTAGCGTGACGCAAAGTCTTGAGCTGATGTTTAATAAAGCCTCGCAAACCGCGACCCGCGCCTATATGGAAAAAGCAAATTTTAAGGTAAGAAGCGATGCAAAATAATCTTTTAAATTTAGCCTCGATCGCGCCTATGGCGATACTCGGAGGATTTGCCCTGCTGATGCTCGCGGTTTCGCTTTTTGCGCGCACGCTATCATATAAATTTTACGCCGTCATCACGATACTAGCTCTAGCTCTTGGCTTCGGGCTCGTTTTTGGATACAACAGCGGCATACGCGGGCTTTTCGACGTGATGCTAGTAGACGGAATCGCGACGCTATCGATGCTTATCATGCTCGCAGGCTCGATATTTTTCATCTTTTTGTCTTTGGGCGCAAGAAGCGCGCACGAGTACCACACGGCGGAGTTTTTCGTGCTGTTTTTATTCGTGCTCGTGGGCTATGAGTTTATGGTCGCGAGCGAAAATTTAATGATGATCCTCGTTGGGCTTGAGACGGGCTCGCTGGCGCTTTATACGCTAATCGCGCTTCACAACCGCGCCAGATCGGTCGAAGCGGCGCTAAAATACTTCATAATGGGCGCGCTGGGATCGGGCTTTTTCGCATTCGGCGCGGCGATGTTTTTTCTATCGACCGGCTCTATGGAAATTTCAAACATCGCGCAGATCGCTAAGAGTTCAAATCTGCAAACCAACGTCCTGCTTTTCGCCGCCTGCTCATTTATGATCGTCTCGATAGGATTTAAGCTCTCGCTGATCCCGTTTCACACCTGGACGCCCGACGTTTACGAAGGTGCGAGCTCGGCTATGGCGGGCTTTTTGTCCGTCGTGCCCAAGATCGCGGGCTTTGTCGTGGCGATCAGGCTGTTTGAAGCGCTGCAAAGCATCGGCGTGCAGTGGCTAAACATCGTGCTCTACGCCGT
>CAUSBF010000009.1:0-19124 GCA_963529595.1 uncultured Campylobacter sp. | reverse complement strand
ATTTAAAAATCCGCGTCGTCGCCGTAAGCTAAAATTTTGCGCGATTGTTTTAAAATACGTTTAAAATTTTAAGGAGAGCTCATGGCGTTTTCAGATTTTTTCAAAAAAGGCGGCGGCAAAAATAGCGCAAACGCCGTAAAGATCGGCAAGACCGCGCAGGAGCGCAAGGATATAAGCATCGAAATTTTAAAATCGCAGGGCGTGCCGTATATAGATCATCTGCCGCTACGGTACGAGACGGACGAGGTCACCCCACGCGAAAAGGACGAAGTCATCGCTCGCGCGATCTGCTCGTATGCCACGATAATGTGCGCCTGCTCGATCAGGGACGAGGGCAAACTCGCGGATGAGGATAAGCAGGGCGTGCAGGGCTTTCTTACGAACCGCTACGGCTGCATAGACAAGCTCACGCGCATGGAGCGCCGCGTCACGCAGGGCGAGGCAAGCCGCGACGAGGCCGTAAATATGGGCTGGAAATACGAGTCGCTGTGGGCGCTGATGTGGGCGATGGGGCTCGTGGAGGAGCTTAGCTTTCCAAGCAAGATCTGCGACTGCACCTTTGTGATGGACACCTTTGGCGGCGATTTTTCGGCGCGCGTGAAGCTGCGCGATACGGATGAAATTTTACAGGCGCTCGATCTCGTCTACCGCTACCACTGGGCGTGCGTCAATGCTCGCGTGCACGGCTCAGACAGCGCGGGGCTCGACGAAGAGGTCGTGATGGAGAGACGTGGCGGGCTAGAGTGGCTGTGCTGCAAGGGAGCGGAGAATGATAATCTGACGGATGAATATAATGCGTGGGATTATCCGGACTTGAATACTTAGCGGTCCCTCTTTTTCCTTTATACGTCGTTAGAAATTTCGCCGAATTTCAGTCACGTATTATAATATACGCTCCTTCATTCGGCTCATTTCCGCCTCGTCTAAAGAAAAAATACTTCGCCTTATCTTTGCGCGCGCTGTCTCGTTTTGTTATATGTCGTTGCGTCTAAATTTACTCGGTCACGTATTGCATATATGCTCCCATCCAAATTTCATCCGCGCCTCGTCTAGCTTCGCGACACTGCCGCTTACACTCCTTCTTTGTACTCAAATTTAGAAACTATTTTTGCGTCGTCGCACCCACAACTGCAAGCATAAGATCGGAATTTAAAATTTAAAACACGATCGCGCGCTGTTTTTCTAAATCCAAACAAAATATGTGCCGACGGATCGAAAAACATACGAATGTGAGATAAATTTATAAATTGATTGGGGATAGAATTTTAAAATTCTATTGCGAACTGCGCAAAGAGAATCACGGTCGCAGATCCGCTGAAATTTCAGACGCGACCTGCTAAATTTCAGGGCGCAGTGGAATTTTAGAATTTAAAGTTACGGGCGAGCAAGGCGCCCGTCCGCGTATTTTAAGCCCGCTAAATTTAAGCGGGTAACGTCTGCACCGCAGACCTAGAAATTGCATCAGCCCTGCGTCGCAGCGCTTCCGCTCGCAAACGCCGCCGCATTGAGCGCCGCGTCGTAATCTGGCTCATCTACGATGTCGTCCGTGATCTGCTTGTAGGCGATCTTGCCTGCGGTGTCCACGACGAAAACCGCGCGGCACGTTAGCCCCGCAAGCGCGCCGTCCGCGATCAGCACGCCGTATGCGCGCGCAAACTCCTTATCGCGAAAATCGCTTAAGGCTCGTAAATTTTTGATCCCCTCGGTCGAGCAAAATCTGCCCGCGGCAAACGGCAGATCCATCGAAACCACGAAAACCTCGGTATTTTTTATACTCGCGGCGCGCTCGTTAAATTTGCGAGTCTCGGTCGCACATACGTCCGTATCCAGAGACGGCACGGCGATGATGACCTGCGCCTTGCCCGTGCCGCCGCCTACTTTGACCTCGCTAAGATCGGCCGCGACCAGACTAACCTCTGGCGCCTTATCTCCAAGCTTAAGCTCGCTACCCCAAACACCTACGCTTACTCATTGCATTTTTGTTTGTTGCATATTTTTCCTTGGTTTTTAAATATTTAAAACTGGCGCATTATAACCCGCGAACGCAAACGCCTGCTAAATCCGAAAACAAGTGAGCTCGGGCATTGGCTCGGTCGATATGATCGGTACGTAGATTGCTCTGCGAAGATGAAATTTTACGGCATAAAGCGGCGGCGCAATTAAAGTATCCATCTTCTGAGAATACCGCGACTTAGCATAAAGCACTGATAATCTCAATCCGATATAAGTCTATGATAGCGCTCCGCTTTAAGGCTGCGCCGAAAGTAAAATTTTACCCTACTTGCGATCCAACTTGCGGCGATCTTGTCCGTGAATGAAAATCAAAGCGATAGCGCTGTATGCACGCTTTCTCTACGAAAGAAAGAAATCTCTAGTAAAATGATAGGCGCGGCATCATGAGCGCACTTTAAGTTATGCTTTAAATTTTTAAATTTAATTGAAATTTTTTAATCTAAATTTGCAATCTACAGAAATTAAAATTTATGGATTTAAATTTTATTTGAAGCTAGAGTATGAGTTAAAATTTCGGCTTGTAAAGCAGGTTAAATTTAAACGCCGTTTCAAAATTTAAGAAGCGCCGGGGGTTGGCGATAAAGCTATCGCCGCACCCTAACGCTCGTTAAATTTAGCCGTTGCGTTTTTTGATAATCTCTTCGCCGACGTTTTTAGGAACCTCGTCGTAGTGATCAAATTCCATCGAATAGGTTGCGCGACCCTGCGTCTGAGAGCGCAGATCGGTCGAGTAACCGAACATCTCCGAAAGCGGACAAAACGCGTCGATGATCTTGTTACCACCGCGCTCGCTCATGTTATTGACCTGTCCGCGGCGCTTGTTTAGATCGCCGATGACGTCGCCCATATACTCCTCAGGGGTTTCTACCTCGACCTTCATCATAGGCTCCAAGATCACGGCGCCCGCTTTTCTAGCGCCCTCTTTAAAGCCCATAGAGGCGGCGAGTTTAAACGCCATTTCGGAGCTGTCGACTTCGTGGTAGCTTCCGTCATAGACCGTTACGCGCACGTCTTCAACAGGATAGCCCGCCAAAACGCCGTTTTGCATCGCCTCTTGGCAGCCTTTATCGACCGCAGGGATGTATTCTTTCGGAATAGCGCCGCCTTTAATATCGTTTACGAACTCATATCCAGTACCCGGCTCCAAAGGCTCTAGGCGCAAAAATACGTGACCGTATTGACCACGACCGCCCGATTGCTTGGCGTATTTATACTCCTGCTCGACCTTTTTGCGGATAGTCTCGCGATATGCGACCTGCGGCTGTCCGACCTCGGCTTCGACTTTAAATTCTCTAAGCATTCTATCTACGATGATCTCGAGGTGTAGCTCACCCATTCCCGAAATGATCGTCTGTCCGCTCTCTTCGTCGGTCGCAACCCTAAAACTCGGATCTTCTTGCGCCAATTTTTGAAGCGCGATACCCATTTTTTCTTGATCGGCTTTGGTTTTAGGCTCTACAGCTACGCTTATAACGGGATCAGGAAATTCCATACGCTCTAAAATTACTTTATCTTTTTCGCTAGCTAGAGTATCGCCCGTAAGGGTATCTTTCAAACCCACAACGGCGCCGATCTCGCCCGCATATAGCTCTTTGATCTCTTCGCGTTTATTTGAGTGCATTCTTAACAAGCGACCGATGCGCTCTTTTTTACCCTTGCCGGTATTTACGACGTAGCTGCCGCTTTCCAAAACACCGCGATAAACGCGTACAAAGGTAAGCTGACCTACGAAAGGATCGGTCATAATCTTAAATCCAAGACCCGCGAACTCGCCCTCGTCAGTAGAACTTACATGAACCTCACTGCCGTCCTCATACTGACCCTTAATCGCAGGCACTTCATCAGGCGCAGGCAGATAATCTACGACCGCGTCTAGTAAAGGCTGTACGCCCTTATTTTTAAATGCGGTACCGCATAGCATAGGAAAGAAGCTTAGGCTTAAGCAGCCTTTCTTGATGCCTTTTTTAATCTCTTCTACGCTTAGCTCTTCGCCGTTAAAATACTTCTCCATCAAAGCTTCATCAGTCTCTGCTACCGCCTCAATCATCTTGTCGCGATATTCCTGTGCTTTTTCTCGTAATTCAGCAGGAATTTCAACGATCTCTGGAGCAGAAGGGCCCTTGCTATCATCCCAAACGAGCGCCTTCATAGTAACCAAATCTATAACACCCTTGAAATCATCCTCTGCGCCGATCGGAATTTGAATCGGAACCGGATGAGCTTTGAGCCTATCTTTGACCTGCTGTTCGACATTATAAAAATTTGCGCCTACGCGGTCCATCTTATTTACGAAAATAATGCGCGGAACATGGTATTTATTCGCTTGACGCCAAACGGTCTCGCTTTGAGGTTGAACGCCTCCTACAGAGCAAAATACTGCTACCGCACCATCTAAAACGCGCATCGAGCGCTCGACTTCGATAGTAAAGTCAACGTGGCCCGGAGTGTCTATCAAATTTATCTGATGATTATTCCAAAAGCATGTGGTAGCGGCAGATGTGATCGTGATGCCGCGCTCGCGCTCTTGCTCCATCCAGTCCATAGTAGCGGCGCCCTCGTGAACCTCGCCAATCTTATGGCTCATACCGGTAAAAAATAGAATTCTTTCGCTCGTAGTCGTCTTTCCGGCGTCGATGTGAGCGGCAATTCCGATATTTCTAACCATATGTAAAGGGGTTTTTCTTGCCATGATGCCCTCCTACCAACGATAATGCGCAAAAGCTTTATTGGCTTCTGCCATCTTGTAGGTGTCTTCTTTCTTTTTAAATGAAGAGCCTTTAGAATTTGCGGCGTCCATAAGCTCGTAAGCCAGGCGCTCTATCATCGTGCGCTCGCTTCTTTTTCTTGCAAAAGAGATGATCCAGCGAATAGCCAAAGCCTGCTGTCGAGCTGGCCTGACCTCGATCGGAACCTGATAAGTTGCACCGCCTACACGACGAGATTTTACCTCCATCAAAGGCTTAACGTTATCGATGGCATCGTTAAAAATTTCAATACCTTTCTTCTCGCCGCCTTTATTGTCGATGAAATTTAAGGCGCCGTACATGATCTCGGTAGCGACGCTCTTTTTGCCATCGAACATAATCGAATTAATAAATTTTGTGATTACTTTGCTGTCATAAATCGGATCGGGCATAACTTCCCTAACGGGAGCTTTTCTTCTTCTCATTTTATTCCTTCAAATTTTAAAATTTTACTCAAACTCGGCAAAATCTAGTGCCGGTCTGTTTAGGCTAAACTATTTTTTAGGTCGTTTAGCACCGTATTTTGATCTTGCAACGGTTCGTTTCGCAACGCCTGCAGTATCGAGCGCACCGCGGACGATGTGATATTTAACGCCCGGTAGGTCCTTTACGCGACCGCCGCGAACTAGCACGATGGAGTGCTCTTGTAGATTGTGACCTTCACCGCCGATATAGCTGATGACTTCAAATCCGCTAGTAAGCCTTACTTTGGCAACTTTACGAAGCGCTGAGTTTGGCTTTTTAGGAGTCGTGGTGTAGACCTTAGTGCAAACTCCTCTTCGTTGAGGGCAATTCTTTAGCGCTGGAGACTTCGATTTCTCGGTAAGCTTCTTGCGCTCTTTTCTGACCAATTGATTTATGGTTGGCACATCTTTCCTTTCACAAAAATTTATTCAAAAAGATTTGGATTATACTTTGTTTAAACTTACAGAAACGTAAATTTAACTAAATTTTAATCTCTAATCAGTACAAACTCTCCGCCGCCGCAGATCACTAAGCAGATCGCAGCAGAGAGATACAGATATACGATCTCCAGCTCAAATCCGCCCACGCCGGTAAGCGCGCTCAACGGAGTATGTAGGACATATATTATCATGAGCACGTTTGCGATTACAAGTAGAGCGCCTATGCGGCAAAATACGCCTATGATTATCATCGCTGGCGCCAGCACCTCGCCTACATATGCGCCATAAGCCACCAGATCCGGAATTCCTCTGGCTACCAGCATCGATTTTACGCCGTCTATGCCGTGAGTGAGCTTAAAAATTCCATGCATTAAAAGACAAACTCCAAGCCCCAACCTGACAAACAACAGACCGAAATTTATGTTGATCATATTCATGTTTCATCCTTTAAATTTAGGGCTTTTTTGCCCTAAATTATTTTTTAAGTTTAACTTCCTTGTCTTTATACAGACCGGTTCCGACCGGAATTATGCGACCTAAAATTACGTTTTCTTTCAAGTCCTCTAATCGGTCAAATTTACCCGCGATACTAGCCTCGGTTAAAACCTTCGTAGTCTCTTGGAAGGACGCTGCCGAAATGACGCTATCACTTCCAACAGCCGCACGAGTTACGCCCAGTAGCACAGACTCAGCAATCGCAGGCTCGCCACCAATTTTTATAATACGCTCGTTTTCTTCTCTAAATCTACGGCGGCTAATCAGATCACCGACGATTAGCTGAGTATCGCCACTATCGACGATTCGGACCTGGCGGAGCATCTGTGATACGATGATCTCGATATGCTTATCGCTGATGACGACACCTTGAGAGCGGTAAACCTGTTGAATTTCGCTTATCAGATAGTAATGCAGCGCCTTTTCACCTAAAATTCTAAGCACGTCATGCGAGCTGATAACTCCGTCGGTAAGCTTCTCGCCTGCGTGGACGAACTCGCCGTTTCGCACTTGGATCTGGCGGCTCTTATCGATTAGATACTCGGCGCTCGTTCCGTCCTCGCCCTCGATTACGATGCGCTCTTTTGCGCGCAATGCTTTATCAAAGCGGACGGTTCCATCGATGTCTGCGATGATCGCGGTATTTTTCGGACGGCGCGCCTCAAATAGCTCCGATACGCGCGGCAAACCGCCGGTGATATCTTTTGATTTTGCAGCAGCTTTCGGCGTTCTAGCCAAAATATCCGCAATCGCTACCTGATCGCCCTTATTCGTAAAAATCGCAGTCTTCGGTCCTAGGTTGTATTTGATAGGCTCGCCCTTGCTAGGAGTTACGATGATAGCCGGTTTGACGCCCTGCGGTAGGTATTCGTTGATAACCAAACGGCTTTGGCCGGTAGTCTCGTCATATTGCTCCGTAGCGGTGTATCCCGGCTCGATATCCTCGAAGCTGATCTTGCCCTCGCACTCTGCAGCCACCGGGATAGAATACGGATCCCACTCGGCGATGATCAATCGATCATCTTTTTTAGGCTTGGCGATAAGATCTTCGCTTTTTACGACGCTATTATCATCATAGGTAATGACCGATTCGCGCGGTATATAGTGACGGATCGCCTCTCTGCCGTTTTCATCGGAGATAACTACGTACATACCCTTTTCGCTTACGACGTGACCTTTTTTGATATCTCTTAGTCTCTCTAAATAATCGCCCTTTAGGATGAAATACTTAAGCGTACCATTTGCTCCCGCTTTGATCTTTTGGGTTACCGGCTCGCCGTCTTTGACGCGAAGTTCGCTTGCAAACGGAATTCGAGTAGGGATATTCCAGTCTTCTTTTATAACCTCTACTAAACTATCATTTTCTCCAACGGTTTCGCCGTCTTTAAATACGATGTAGAATTTCCCCTCAACTTTACCGCTTACGCCAGCAAGCTCAGTAGGCTTAGCTAGATCGTGGCGTCGGATAGTATATTTAAATTCTTCTTTCTTACCTTTTAGCGTAATATTCACATCATCGTGAGTTATATCGATGCTTACCTTGCCGGTAATTGGAGCTTTGATCTTTGGCTCGACCAAAAGCACCGCGGCGTTTCTGCGGTTCATTACGATATTTTTGCCGCCGTTTTCGTAGGTCTTGACATTGTAATATCTGATAAAGCCCTCTTTATCGGCGATTACTTGGCGATCTTGCTGCTCGGTAGATGCGGTACCGCCGGCGTGGAAGGTTCGTAGCGTAAGCTGCGTACCCGGCTCACCAATGGATTGCGCAGAGATGATACCGACCGCTTCACCCGGTTTTACCAGCTTGCCCTCGCCTAAATTTACGCCGTAGCACTTCGCACAAACCCCTTTTTCAGCCTTGCACGTAATAGGCGTGCGGATACTTACGGATTTGATGCCGGCATCGACTATGGTGCGTACCTCATTAACGCCTAGAAGCGTGCCTTCGGTGAATAAAATTTCATTCGATACCGGATCAATCACATCCGAGCTTAGCACCCTACCCATAATCCTATCGGCTAGGCTTTCTATTTGCGTTCCGTTCTCTACAATCTCGGTAACCTCGATACCCTCGTGCGTACCGCAATCGTGCATCGTAACTCTAACATTTTGCGCGACATCGATCAGCTTTCGCGTTAGATAGCCCGCGTTTGCGGTTTTAAGCGCAGTATCGGCAAGACCTTTACGCGCGCCGTGAGTCGAGATGAAGTACTCGTTTACATTCAGACCCTCTCTAAAATTTGAAGTAATCGGCGTCTCGATGATCGAGCCGTCCGGCTTACTCATCAGACCTCTCATGCCCGCTAGCTGCTTGATCTGCTCAGCGCTACCGCGTGCACCGCTATCGGCCATCATATAAATAGAATTAAAGCCGTCCTTATCCTTCTCCATCATCTTCATCATCTCATCGGCTAGCTTTTTGCTGGTGCTGGTCCAGATGTCGATCGTTTTGTTATAGCGCTCGCCGTCGGTTAGCAAGCCCGCGCCGTATTGGTTCTGAACTTCTCTGACCTGCTTTTTAGCTTCTTCTACAAGACCCGCCTTAGACTTCGGCACGATGATGTCCGAAACGGAAATCGAAACGCCCGCTTTAGTCGCGGATTCAAAGCCTAAATTTTTAAGATTATCCAAAAATTCCGCGCTTATCTCAAGGCCGCCGTTTTTATAGACGTAATCGACAAGCTCGGCGATATCCTTTTTCTTCATAATCTTATTCCAAAGATGATCCGGAATAAAGCTAGGCAGGATCGATTTGATAATCAAGCGTCCCGCGGTCGTAAAGATAATGCGGCGATCGATCATCGTTTTGATTTTGGCGTGGATGTCTAGGGCGTTTGCCTCTACGGCGAGCATTACCTCGTCGACGTTTGCAAAAATTTTATTGGTTCCCTTGGCGCCTGGCTTTTCCAAACTTAGATAATAAATTCCTAAAACCATATCCTGGCTAGGCACCGCGACGGGCTTTCCGCTCGCAGGAAGCAAGATATTCATCGAGCTTAGCATTAAAATTTTACATTCCGCGATCGCCTCTTGGCTAAGCGGCACGTGCACCGCCATCTGATCGCCATCGAAGTCAGCGTTGAACGCGGCGCAGACTAGCGGATGCAGCCTGATCGCCTTGCCCTCGACGAGCACGGGATGAAACGCCTGAATAGACATCTTATGAAGCGTCGGTGCGCGGTTTAGCATAACCGGGTGATCCTTTACGACCTCCTCTAAGCACTCCCAAACTTCATTGATCCTATTTTCAATCATCTTTTTAGCCTGCTTAACGGTCGTAGCATAGCCCTTTTCTTGAAGGCGAGCGATTAGATGCGGCTTGAATAACTCAAGCGCCATCGTCTTAGGCAGACCGCACTGATCCATGCGTAAATTTGGACCTACGACGATGACGGAGCGACCCGAAAAATCCACGCGCTTGCCAAGTAAATTTTGTCGGAAGCGGCCCTGCTTACCCTTAATGATCTCGCTTAGAGATTTAAGCGGTCGCTTATTAGCGCCCTTCACGGCATTGGCGCGACGTCCATTGTCAAAAAGCGCGTCCACTGCCTCTTGAAGCATTCGTTTTTCGTTGCGGATGATGATCTCGGGCGCGTCGAGCTCCATCAGCCTTTTAAGTCTAGAATTTCGATTTATGACGCGGCGATACAGATCGTTTACGTCCGAAACCGCAAATTTGCCGCCCTCAAGGCTTACAAGCGGGCGTAGATCGGCAGGTAGCACGGGAAGATTCGTAATCATCATCCACTCGGGCTTATTACCGGAATTTAAAAAGCTCTCGACGACCTTTAGACGCTTGACGATGGTTTTTTTCTTCGCTTCGGAGTTTGTATTTTCCATCTCCTGCTTAAGGGTGGATAAAATTTCGACCAAATCAAGCTCGGCTAGCATATCGCGGATCACCTGACCGCCCATTTTAGCGACGAAGCCCGTCTGCGAAAAGCGCTCTTTTAGGCTCTGGTATTGCTCTTCGTTTAAAACGTCGTATTTTTCGACCTTTTTAGAATTTTCGTTGTCGTAAAACGCCTCGCCTGCATTCTCTACGATATACGCCTCATAGTAAAGCACGCGCTCGAGATCTTTCATCTTGATGTTTAGCAGCGTACCGATGCGGCTAGGTAAGGAATTTACGTACCAAATATGCGCTACCGGCGTTACCAGCTCGATATGCCCCATTCTAGTGCGGCGAACCTTCGAGCTCGTGATCTCGACGCCGCACTTTTCGCACTTCCAGCCCTTATATCGCATCTTTTTATATTTGCCGCAGATGCACTCATAATCTCTTACGGGGCCGAAAATTTTAGCGCAAAAAAGTCCGTCGCGCTCTGGCTTAAGCGTGCGGTAGTTGATAGTCTCCGGCTTTTTTACCTCGCCGTGGCTCCAAGCCTTGATCTGCTCAGGGCTAGCAAGCCTGATTGCAAACGCGTCGAAGTCGTGGACTCTGGCGTCCTCTTTTATTTCTATTCTTTCTAAATTTGAATTATCGCTCATTTATTCTCTCCATTCTCGTAAATTTCAACGTCTAGAGCAAGCGATTTAAGCTCGTTTGTTAAAACAAAAAATGTCTCAGGAATTCCTGTAGACGGAACGTTTTCGCCTTTTGTCAGCGCCTTATATGCAGCCAAGCGTCCGTCGACGTCGTCGGATTTGATCGTTAGCATTTCGCGGAGCGTGTATGCCGCGCCGTATGCCTCCAGAGCCCAAACTTCCATCTCGCCGAATCTTTGACCACCGAATAGCGCCTTACCGCCGACCGGCTGCTGCGTGACTAGGCTGTAAGGGCCGGTGCTTCTTGCGTGAACCTTCTCGTCGACTAGGTGGTGTAGTTTGAGATAATACATGCAGCCCACGTTTACGCGCTCTTTGATCTTTTCGCCGGTGCGGCCGTCGTAAAGCTCGGTCTTACCGTCCTGATCGATGCCCGCCATTTCAAATAGCTTTTTGAAATCCTCCGGCACAATGCCTTCGAATATCGGAGCGGAAAATCTAACGCCCTTAGCCCAGTCTCTAGCGTATTTCAAAAGATCTTCGTCGCTGATCTTCTCAAGCGTTTTTTTAGCCTGCATTAGCTTGGAAACGCCCGCTATCTCTATCATCTTTGCGCGAAGGGTTTTTATCCATTCGCCCGTTTTCTCCTCTAAAATTTTAGCGATCTGCTCGCCTAAGCGCCAGCCCACAAGACCTAAGTGGCTCTCCATTATCTGACCGATATTCATACGACTTGGAACGCCGAGAGGATTTAGCACGATATCCACGCGCTGTCCGCTAGGCAGATACGGCATATCGACCTCAGGGACGATATTTGAAACGATGCCCTTATTTCCGTGGCGGCCCGCCATCTTATCGCCCACTTTTAGCTTGCGCTTAGTAGCGATATAGACCTTTACGAGCTTAACGACGCCGCTTGGTAAGATATCGTCTTTTTCTAAAATTTCGATCTTTTCGTCATGCTCCTCTTTTAGCTTGCGCTTCTCGTTTTGGAAATGATTTTTTAGCTCCTCATATTCCTTCTGAACAGCTTTAGAATAAGCCTTGACGAAGGAATTTAATGTAAAGCGGTTGGAGCTTTCAAGCTCCTCTTTTTTAACCTTATCGCCCTTTTTATAATCTTTTTTATTGAGGCTTTGATCGCTTTGCAAAGCGCTTTTAGAAAGAAGTGCCACTACCTTTAGCATCTCCTCGCGATCAAGCATCAAAAGCCTATCGTGATGCTCCCTTTCGAGCTCGGTTTTTTCATCCTCATAGGCTTTGTTCGTGCGCGGATCTTTCTCGTAGCCCTTTTTGGTAAAAATTTTAACGTCGATTACCACGCCTTCCATTGAAGCGGTAGCGTAGAGAGATTTATTTACCACATGCCCCGCCTTCTCGCCAAAAATTGCGCGCAAAAGCCTCTCTTCAGGCGTCGGCTTGACCTCGCCCTTCGGAGTTACCTTGCCTACCAAGATCATGCCCGGTTTGACGTGAGTACCTATCTTTACGATACCGCTATCATCGAGGTGGGTAAGCTCCTCCTCTTTGATATTAGGGATGTCGCGCGTGATCTCCTCCACGCCGTCTTTTAGCTCTCTAGCCTCGATCTCCTTTTCATAAACATGCACGCTGGTGTATTCGTCGGCACGAATCATCTTTTCGCTCATGACTACGGCGTCCTCGTAATTATAGCCATGCCACGGCATGAAAGCTATAAGGGCGTTTTTACCGATCGCAAGCTCGCCGCCGTCCATGCTAGGACCGTCGGCTATGATTTGACCTGTCTTTATCACGTCGCCTTTACGCACGATAGGGCGCTGTGAAAAGGTAGTGTTTTGGTTAGTGCGTAAATTTTTCTCCATCGAGTAGTGATCGATAAACGGCCCCTTCTCATCCTCACCCAAGATAAATATATTTTTATTATCGACCTTTTCTACGACGCCGTCGCGACCGGCCTTGATCGCTTCCCACGAATCGCGTGCGATGATCGCCTCCATGCCCGTTCCAACGATAGGAGCAGTAGAGTGTAGAAGCGGCACGGCTTGGCGCTGCATGTTCGAGCCCATCAAGGCGCGGTTAGCATCGTCGTGTTCCAAAAACGGAATCAGCGACGCCGCTACGCCCGCGACCATACCGGAGCAAAGGTCTATCAGCGAAATATCCTCGCGTTTAGCCATAATATTTTCACCGTCTTTTCTGACCTCTAAAAGCTCTTCTACAATATTGCCCTCTTCGTCCAATTTAGCGGACGCAGGAGCGATTACGAGCCCCTCTTCTTGCGTAGCGGTAAGATATACGATCTCGTCGGTGACCTTGCCGTTTACGACTCTTTTATACGGAGCCTCGACGAAGCCTAGATCATTTACCTTCGCATAGGTCGCTAGGGTATTGATCAGACCGATGTTTTGACCCTCCGGCGTCTCGATAGGGCAAATTCTACCGTAGTGCGTAGGATGGACATCGCGCACCTCAAAGCCGGCGCGCTCTTTAACCAAACCGCCCTCGCCCAGCGCAGATAGACGGCGCTTATGCGTGACCTCGCTAAGCGGATTGGTCTGATCCATAAACTGGCTTAGCTGGCCGCCAGTGAAAAATTCCATAAGCGTAGTAGTGATGATTTTAGGATTTACGAAATCATACGGCATAAGTTCGTCTAAATTTCCGCTGATGCCGGTAAATTTATCCTTGATCGCCTTTTGAACTTTGATAAAGCCAAGATGCATCTCGTTTGCCAAAAGCTCTCCTATCGAACGTATGCGGCGATTGCCGAGATTGTCGCGATCATCGATGAAGCCGTCGCCGTTTTTAACTCTAATTAGATATTTCGCCGTCTTGATAATATCCTCGCTGGTTAGCACGGTTACGTACTCCGGCGCCTCGATACCCAGCTTGTGGTTCATCTTCATACGACCGACTTTGGTTAGATCATAGCGCTCCGGGTTGAAAAACAGATCGTTTACGAAGCTCTTCGCCGCCTCTTTTACCACCGGCTCGCCGGGGCGCATAACCTTATAAATTCTAATCGCAGCTAGATCGTTATCATCGTCTATGCCCTCGCTTTGCTGTAAAAGTTTAAGCGCGTCGGCATCTTGGATGAAGGAATTTATGATCGAAGTATCTACGCCGCTAGCTAGGTCGTTGGCGATCGTAAATTTTTTCTCGGTGTTAGCGATCTTGGCTAGCTTGCCCTCATCAAGCGCGGTTAGCGAATCAAAAAGCACCTCGCCGCTGTTTTTATCGACGATGGCGCCCGCTAGGTAGCGCTCGGCTAAAATTTCAGCCGGATACTCGATGAGCTTTAGTCCGTCCTCTGCTAACTTCTCCGCTTTTTTGGATGTTAGGCGCTTACTTGCTTGATGAAGCACCTCGCCCTTTTCATTTATAATGTCGTAATCGAGTCTGCCCGTATATTCTTTTGGATCGAAATCGGTCAGGAATTTTCCTTTTTTAATATAGATCGTCTTAATAGGATAAAATAATTTTATGATGTCTTGCTTTTTGTAACCGAGTGCGCGAAATAGGATCGTTATCGGAACCTTGCGCCTTTTATTTATGCGCACGTATAGTACGTCTTTTACGTCGTATTCGAAGTATAGCCAGCTGCCGCGATCAGGTATTATCTGAGCGGTGTAGATGAGTTTATTTAGAACCGTCGGGCTCTCTTCCTCTTTGAAGATTACGCCCGGGCTTCTGTGCAGCTGATTTACGACGACACGCTCTACGCCGTTAATGATAAATGAAATTCTATCGGTCATTAAAGGAATGTCGCGAATGAATATATCTTGCTCTTTGATCTCTTTTACGCCGATTTTTTTGCCCGTCTTTTCATCGCGCTCATGCACTAGCAGGCGGAGCTTCATCTTTAAATTTACGGAGTAGGTAAGACCTCTCTCCATACATTCTCTAATCGAATACTTTGGCTTTGAAATTTCGCTGCTTACATACTCGATACTTAGTCTATTCTGTGCGTCGTGGATAGGAAAAATGGCTTTGAAAACTTTCTCTATGCCGCTTTCTCCACCCGAGTTATCAAGATTTAAAAAATGATCAAAACTTTTCTTTTGTAGTTGTAATAAATTCGGAATTTCGATGTCTTTGGGAACCTTTGAAAAATCCACTCTAAGACGATTTCCTGAATATAGGCTGTTTAACATTCCACTACCTCGTAGTTGTATTTTAAAGAAAGAAGTGCCGATGCGACGCACCGGCACACATTTGTATGCAAAATTTTAAAATTCCGCGATTTATTTGAGTTCGACTTTAGCGCCTGCTTCTTCAAGCTCTTTTTTGGCCTTCTCGGCGTCTTCTTTGTTAAGTCCCTCTTTAAGAACGGACGGAGTAGCCTCGGTAGCGTCTTTGGCCTCTTTTAGACCAAGACCTGTTAGGGCGCGAACGACCTTAATTACGTTGATTTTCTTATCGCCTGCATCAAGCAATACGACATCGAATTCTGTTTTTTCTTCAGCCGCTGCCGCACCTGCACCACCTGCACCTGCGCCGCCAGCTACCATAACAGGAGCTGCGCTTACGCCGAATTTTTCCTCAAATTTTTTAACTAGTTCGCTAAGCTCTAGCACCGAACGATTAGAGATATACTCCAAAACCTCTTCATCTGTTGAAATTGCCATTTTATTCTCCTAAATTTTAATTAAGCGCTAGCTTCTTTTTTCTGCTTAAGCGCATTGAGGCCGATCGTAAAATTTTGAATCGGCGCATTCCATACTTGAAGTAACATCGCGATAAGCTCGTCTCTCGAAGGCATCTTCGAAAGCGCTCTAACCTTATCTATGCCGGCTACTTCCCCATCGATATGAGCGGTCTTAAGCTTAAAAATTTCATTTTTCTCTTCAAATTTAGCCGCTACTTTACATACAGAAAGCTGCTCGCCCCATAAGAAGATATTGGTATCTTTAAAGCTAAGTCCGTTTTTTTCGGCATTTTTTAATGCGATATTAGCTAGGGTGTTTTTAATAACCCGAACCTTTACGCCCGCTTCGCGCGCGCTATTTCTAAGATCTTCAAGCTGCTTAACGCTAAGGCCTTTAAAATCGGAAATTACTATAGCTTCGCTAGCCTTGAAAGCCTCGCCAAGCTCTGCTACTATCTTTGATTTTTCGTCTCTCGTCATTAGGTCTCCTTTCCGATCGGTGATTTCAAGCCAAGCGATCGAAATTTTAAAATTTCGATCAATTAAGTTAAAAACCTTGAGCTATCTCCAATCTAAGATAAAAATTTAAAATTTTATTTTAAATCGATTATTTCTTGATTATCCAGCGTAACCGCAGGACTCATAGTAAGTGAAAGCGATGCATGAGTTACGTATCTGCCCTTCGCAGTCGCTGGCTTATGCTTATTTATGGTTTTAATAAACGTCGTAAGATTGTCTAAAAGCTGCTCTTTACTAAAACTTGCCTTGCCAAGGCCTGCATGGATATTTCCCTGCTTATCGACGCGGAAATTTACCTGTCCACCCTTAGCGTTTTTAACGGCTTGAGCGACATCCATAGTAACGGTACCGGTTTTAGGGTTCGGCATAACGCCTTTTGGACCAAGAATACGACCTACCTTACCGACTAGTCCCATTAAATTTGGAGTGGCGATAAGAACGTCGAAATTTATATTTCCTTTTTGAATCTCTTCGATCAGATCATCGGTACCCACGATATCGGCACCCGCTTCGCTAGCCTCGCTAGCTTTTGCGTCTTTTGCAATCACGGCTACTCGAACGCTCTTGCCAGTGCCGGCAGGCAAAACGACCGAGCCGCGCACCATCTGATCGGCATGTCTTGGATCTACGTTTAGTTTAAGAGCGATCTCCACCGTCTCATCAAATTTAGCAGAAGCTAGAGTTTTTACTGTGCTTACCGCTTCGTCTACACTATAAATTTTATTTACGTCAACTTTTTTTAAAAGTTCGTTGAATCTTTTTGAATTTTTTGGCATATATTTCTCCGCAATTAAAGTGCTACCGCTTTTTTAAACCTTAGCGGTCAAAAGGTCTAGTCAGTGACCGTAATACCCATAGAACGAGCCGAACCCGCTATAATCCTAGCCGCTTGCTCTCTATCCTTAGTATTCAAATCGGCGATCTTTTTCTCGACGATCTCTAAAACCTGAGCTTTCGTTAAGGACGCTACCTTCTTTTTAAGAGGGTTGTCCGAACCTTTATCTATCTTCGCCGCTTTTTTAATCAAATCCGTCGCAGGCGGTTGCTTAGTGATGAAAGTAAAGCTTTTATCGGCATAAACCGTGATGATGACCGGGATATTAAAGCCCGCCATATCTTTGGTTCGTTCGTTAAATGCTTTGCAAAATTCCATAATATTAACGCCCTTTTGACCTAGTGCAGGACCTACCGGCGGGCTTGGATTTGCTTTTGCGGCTGCTATTTGCAGCTTGATTTCGCCAACAACTTTCTTAGCCATAAATTTACTCCTTATAAAATTTAAATAATCTTTTCAACTTGCGAGTATGAAATTTCAATCGGCGTGCTTCGTCCGAAGATCGAAACATTAAGGCGAAGCTTGCCGTGGATCATATCATACTCTTCTACGATGCCGTTGAAATTAGCAAAAGGTCCGTCGACGATCCTAACCGTCTCTCCGTCTTCAAAATTTATCTTCGGCTTAGGAGCCTCGCGATTATTAATCTTTTCTAGAATTATCTCGATATCTTTTTCCGGTAGCGGAGAGGGCTTTTTCGCCTCGCCGATAAAACGACTGACCTTAGGCAGCATCTGAATTCTATGCCATAAAGTGGTATCCAGATCTAAATTTGCAAAACAATACCCTGGATATAAGCTGCGCTCTTTGATGGTTTGCTTTGTATTTTTGACCTCTATCACATCTTCGGTAGGCACTAACACTTCGCCGATCTTAGCCTCAAGTGCTTCGTCTTGCTTTAGAGCCTCTATCGCGCGCTTTACCGCCATCTCGCTGCCGGCGTAAGTTTGTATCGCATACCATTTATTTGCCATATCAGTTCCTTGCTTAAGCCGTTATCAAAGCGGACATAATCAGATCCACTAGCGCTAAAAACAGTGCGATAACTACGACTACGACGACCACAGAGATATATGCTGTTTTAGTCTGATCTTTAGTCGGGAAAATTACCTTATCTAACTCTACTTTTGCTTGTTTATAATACTCTTTTACTTTTTCCATACCCAATCCTCGTGGCAGGGCAAGAGGGATTCGAACCCCCAACCATCGGATTTGGAATCCGGCGCTCTACCGTTGGAGCTATTGCCCTATAAACAATTAGCCTTTTAACTTTACTTCTTTATGAAGCGTGTGCTTTTTTAATCTAGGGCAATATTTTTTAAGTTCTAGTTTTTCGGTCGTAGTTTTGCTATTTTTATAAGTAGTATAGTTGATATCGCCACTTTCGGAGCATTTTAATCCGACCTTTACTCTACTTGAATTCTTTGCCATTTAGTTTCCTTGAATAAAAAAGCAAGCGGAATTTTAAAATTCCGCTTGCAAAAAATTAAGCGATGATTTTCGAAACGACGCCTGAGCCTACAGTATGACCGCCTTCGCGAATCGCGAAGCGCGTACCTTGCTCAAGAGCGATCGGAGCGATTAGCTCAACGGTGATTTTAACGTTATCGCCAGGCATTACCATCTCGGTCCCCTCAGGAAGAGTAATCGAACCGGTAACATCTGTCGTACGAACGTAAAACTGCGGTCTATAATTATTAAAGAATGGAGTATGGCGTCCGCCCTCTTCTTTAGTTAGGATATAAACCTCGCCCTCAAATTTAGTATGAGGAGTGATCGATTTTGGTTTGCATAAAACCATACCGCGCTCTACTTCTTCTTTCTTGGTACCGCGCAATAAAACACCTACGTTATCGCCGGCTTCACCTTGATCCATCTCTTTTCTAAACATCTCAACGCCGGTAACGGTAGTAGTTTGAGTAGGTTTAATACCTACGATCTCGATAGTATCGCCAACTTTAACGATACCTTTTTCGATTCTACCGGTTACAACGGTACCGCGACCGGAAATCGAGAAAATATCTTCGATCGGAAGAAGGAAATCTTTATCAGTATCGCGAACAGGAGTTGGAATATAGCTATCAACCGCGTCCATAAGCTCCATAATCTTTGCAGACCATTCGCCGTCTTGTCCGGCCTTAGCTTCCTCAAGAGCCTTAAGAGCAGAGCCTTTAATGATTGGGGTCTCGTCGCCAGGGAATTTATACTCTTTTAAAAGATCTCTAACTTCCTCTTCGACTAGCTCTAAAAGATCCGGATCATCGACCATATCGGTTTTGTTTAGGAAAACTACGATGTATGGAACGCCTACTTGGCGAGAAAGCAAGATGTGCTCGCGAGTTTGAGGCATAGGACCGTCCGCAGCAGAAACAACTAAAATAGCGCCATCCATCTGAGCCGCACCGGTAATCATATTTTTTACGTAGTCGGCGTGACCTGGGCAGTCAACGTGAGCATAGTGACGTTTCTCGGTCTCATATTCGATGTGAGAC
>CAUSBF010000008.1:0-19754 GCA_963529595.1 uncultured Campylobacter sp. | reverse complement strand
AGCTTATTTTGGCTTTTAAGGCGCGTCGTGATACAATTTCGCTAGATTTTTTATATTAAATTTACAGGATAAAATTTTATGATCAGATATATCGTGCTGCTTCGACATTCGCGCAACTACCGCCTGCTCTTTTCGGCGGGTTTTATATGTATGTTCGGCTTGTGGTTTTCGGTCGTTGGGGTCGCTACGCTACTGATTGAACTTGGCGCGCCGGTGTGGGCGATTACGGCGGTGGGCGTCGTTTCGTTCGTGCCAAACGTCTTTTTAGCGCCCATCAACGGCATCATCGTGGATAAATTTCAACCAAAGCCGCTGATGACGGCGATGTTTATAACCGAGATGATCAGTATTTTCATGCTGATTTTTATCGATAGTTTGGATTATTTGTGGCTGCTGCTTCTGATCGTGGTCGTGCGAAGCGTCGCAGGCACGCTGTTTTTTCAAACCGAATCCTCCACGCTGCCGAAATTTCTAAGCCGCCCCTATCTAAAGCTTGCCAACGAGATGACGGGCATTATCTGGACGATCACCTATACCTTCGGAATGGCGAGCGCGGGCGTTTTTATCCACTATTTCGGCGTGCGAGCGGCATTTATTTTGGATTTTTGTTTATATGTTTTTGCATTTTTCATCCTGCTGCGGCTAAATTTTAAAGACCTTGCAAGAAACGCGCCAGGGCCGGTGTTTAAGATGCTAAAGGAGGGCTTTTCTTACCTGCGCTCGCACCCTTTGGTGGTGCATCTCATCGTCCTTCACGCCTTCGTCGCCGTCACCACCTACGATAATCTCATCGCGCTTCTTGCGAAGTATAAATACAAAGAAATTTTAAGTGCCTCGCTAGTCATCGGGCTTATGAATATGTCGCGCTCGGCGGCTGCATTTTTCGGGCAGATATGGCTAAGCAAAATCGCAAACAAACACACCTTTTTTTGGATTTTGCTGGGGCAGTTTGCGGGCATCGCGCTGTGGGCGGTGCTGGAGTTTAACTACTGGCTTTCGTTTGCGGGTATGATCGCAGCGGGATTTTTCATCACGACGGTGTGGTCGTATTCTTTTACGCAGCTGCAAAACCACGTCGATAGGGAGTTTTTCGGGCGCGTCATCGCCTACAACGACATGGCGTATTTCATCGTCGCCACGCTCGTGTCGGCCGCGATCGGATTTTTTTTCGAGCTTGGATTTTCGCTTTCGCAAATCACCTTCGGCATGGGCTTTATGTTCGCAATCGCGGCATTTTATTATAAATTTTTGATCTACGAAAAAATTTAAACCCCGGTCGCTATCTTTTCGGCGCGATCTCGGGGCGGAAAATAGCAAATATAAATAAAAAGCTCATCGCCGCGAAAAACACCCAGATAAAGCCGTTTGCGCCTAAAAATTTCATCATCGCGCCGATTATCAAAGGCGAGCAGAGCGACGCGCTCGAATAGATAAAAAGCATCGCCGCCGAAATTTGCACGCGAGATGCGCCTTCGCCGGTGATGGAGTCGTTTGCACGCGCGATGGCGAGCGAATACAAAGGGAAAGCGCCAAATCCTAACATCAACGCAAGTGCGCACGTTAGGATGAAGCTTTTAGCAAAAAATAACGCCGCGCAGGAAGTAAGACCCACGACGCAAACTATCATTATGGCGCGTTTGCGACCAAACTTATCTGAAATAGTGCCGCAGACGAGCTGCGCTAAGAAACCTCCTGCCATCGCCGATCCCATAAATGCGCCCACAGAACCCACTCCAAGCCCCGCGCTTAGCACGAAAACGCTCGCCATCGAAAAAAAGCCGTTAATCAAAATGCCCGCGCAAACCACCGTCGCAAATGCAAGCGGCGGCACGATTGAAATTTGCGGCATCGAAACTCGCATGCGAGCGGGAACTCTAGGAGGGTTGATTCGGATTAAATTTACCGGTAGTAGCGCTAGGATGATAAAAAATGCGCTTAGCACGAAAACTTTCATCGTTCCGAAATTTAGCGCCAAAATTATAACTCCTATCGCAAACGCGCCGTAAAAAACCGCTTCGTAGATCGCCAGCACGCGGGAGCGGATGGAGTTTGTGATCTTTGAGTTGATCCAGCTTTCGATTATCATCAAAAGCGCGTAGTAGCAAAAGCCCAAAATAAAGCGCAAAATCGCCCAATATACGAGGTTTGAGCCAAGGTCATGCAGCATTGCAGCAATTCCGAAAAGCGCCGTAAAGACTGCGTATGCCCGCACGTACGAGAGCGCGCCGATTATCGAAGGCACGAAAAAGCCGCTAAAGATCGCTCCTAAAAAGAAAAATGCCGAAATCGCTCCGATCTCAAGCTCGCTGTGGCCGGATTCTTTTAGCATGATGCCCGCGCTTGCGATGACTAGCGCGTCGCCGATAAACATAAAGAAAATCCCCAGAAATAGGGGGCTTAGCGAGCGTGCCGCGCGCATAGATTCAAACAATGACTTTTCCTTGGAATTAATTTTGGCGTATTGTAGCCTTTTATTGATTAAAGCTCGGTTTTTATGTAAAAAATATTTGAAAAATTTCGATTCGGATAGAGATTTTAAAAAGATGCGAAAATTTATAAAGGAAAATAAAGCCAAAATTTTATCGCAGATGCCTAAGATCAAGTGCAGGTAGCGCCCAAAAGCCCAACGTGCGATAAAATTTTACTGCAGCGGTTTTAAAACGGCGCGAGCGTTTAAATTTAAAGTCAAGCTCGTAACGAAGCGCTGAAATTTTAAGATAAAATTTTAATCCAAACGTTAAAGCTCTGGCAGCCGTGCCTCGTCGCATCAAAGAGACGAGCTTTCGGGTTTTATTGAAAAAACCCTGCAGCCAAAACCGCTATCCGCGCGGCTAAATTTTAAAATAAAATTTCAATCTTTGCGGATAAACTTATGCGGCTTGCTTCAAAGATAAAATTTTAAAATTTCATAGAGCAAAACTGGGGCGCAAAAGGCGCAGAATTTTAAAGCTCTAGCTGTTTTGCATAATCCCTTTTAGGCTGCGATACTCCTCGCATTCGCCCGTCAGCTTCGCGTCGGTGCCGATAGCGAGGATGCGGCCGTTTTTCATCACAGCGATACTGTCGGCGCGCTCGATCGTGGAGAGGCGATGCGCGATTACAAAGACGATTTTGCTTTGTTTGATCTTTTCGATGACGTTTGAGATCTCCTTTTCGCTTGCGTTATCCAGCGCCGAAGTCGCCTCGTCGAATATTAAAATTTGCGGGTCCTTATACAGCGCGCGCGCGATGGCGATACGCTGGCGCTGCCCGCCGCTAAGGTTTGCGCCGAACTCGCTAAGCACGGTGTAAATTCCATCCTTCATCGAGCTTACGAACTCATAGGCGTTGGCGAGCTTCAGCGCCTCTATGACGCGCTGTTCGTTAAATTCCGCTCCGTAGCTTACGTTTTGTGCGATCGTGTCGTTGAAAATATAGACGCGCTGGCTTACCAGGCCGATATTTTCGCGCAGGCTAGGGATACTAAACTCGCCGATCTCGTCGTTGCCGTTAAATAAAATTTTACCGCTACTTGCGTCGTAAAAGCGCATCAGCAGGTTCACGACCGAGCTTTTTCCGCCGCCGCTGTTTCCGACGAGCGCTAAAATTTCGCCCTTTTTGACGCTGAAGCTTATATCTTTCAGCGCCGCCTTGTCGCCGTAGTTTAGCGACACGTCGCAAAAGCTCACCGAGCCGATCTCGCCCATCTGCTTGCCGCCTCCGACGATCGTAGGTTCCAAGTCGATCAGCTCAAACGTCCGCTCGCTCGCCGCGATGGCGTCTTGCATATTGTTATAGAGCGAGGAGACCTTTTTTATCGGCGTGTAGACCATAAAAAGCGCCGTAAGGAAGCTGAAAAAGCTGCCGATGCTCATCTGACCTGCGATAACCTCCTGTCCTCCGACGATGATCACCACGGCGATGCCCACGGCGCCCAGCATCTCCATGATCGGGCTTACCAGACATGTCGTTACGACCGCCTTTAAATTTAGACCGAAAAATTTCTTGTTTTCGGCGTTAAATTTCTCCACTTCAAAGCTCTCGGCGTTGCTTGCCTTGACGATTTCGATGTTGGAGTAAATTTGGCTGAGTGCCGAGGAGATATCGGAGGTTTTCTCTTGAGACTCGCGCGAAATTTTTTTCATCCGCTTTGCAAGGCGCGCGAGCGGATATATCGCGCACGGAAAGACCACGAGCGCGAAAAACGAAAGCTTTGGGCTCTGATAGATCACGACGCCCAAAAGCCCCAAAATCGTAATGATTTGCGTGAAAAAATCGGGGATCATATTCGAAACCACGACGCGGATGCGCTCGATGTCGTTGATCGTGCGGCTGATGAGCTCGCCCGTGCGGAAGCGGTTGAAAAAATCCACGTCCAGCCGCACGAGGCTTGCGACGAGCCTATCGCGGAAGCGGCGCACCGTGTCTTGACCGATGAAAGCGGTGAAGTAGTTTTGCATAAACGCGCCGCCGCTTTTCATCGCAAAAACCACGATGATCGCGATCGGAAGCGTGTAGAGATACGGCTCGTTTTTTTCGACGAAAATTTTATTTAAAACGGGCTCAACTAGCTTCGCGCTCGCAGCAGTCGCCACGCTCGTCATCACCATACCCAAAATCGCCAATGCAAACTGCGGCTTGTAATCCCTAAAATAGGGCTTAAAGCGCGATAGTAAAGTTTTAAAGCCGTTCAAATACAATCCTTTTTTATAAAATTTTTAAAATTTAAATCCCCAAATTTTTTAAATTTCAAAATTCTTGAAATTTTAAAATTTAAAATCTCAAAAAATCTGAAATTTTAAAATTCCTTAAATTTTAGAATTTTGACCGCGAGGCAGCACAAAATTTATGGGGCGGCGCGGGACTAATTCGCGCTTCGCAAGCTCGCTAAATCTATCCGCCCACATACGCTGCCGCGCGAATGGCGCTGAGATATAGCTTTTTTTATTTGCCGCTTTTAAAGCGTAAAGCGCTTTAAAATGGCTTTTGCGCATCGCAGAGCGGTTTTTACATTACCATTTTTAAAGCGCAAAGCGCCTTAAAAGCGAGCGAGTTTTATTCATCGCGATCTCTGAACACTTTCGCACGCCATAAGCGTTAAATGCTTTGAGGCGTCATAAAGCGCTACAAAGTGCCGTATCGTAATTGCATCGCGTTATATCGCTATTTTGCAGCGCCGCGCCGCATTGCGCTTTTGCGCCGCCGCACCGCCGAATGAAAATCGCAGCCTGTCTTGTGGCTTTGCCGCTACATCAGCCGTATCGACAAATGAAATCGCGACTTTCATCGCTGCGTGCACCCGCGTACAATATCGCTATAAAAATCGCGCCAAAATTTGCACGTCACCGCAGCATGTTCCACTGCACCTAGTCGCGTTAAAATTTACGCACAAGGCGCAGCGCAGTGCTACTTTCACTGCGCTGCATCGCCAATTGCCATAAAAAATAGCACTAAAATTTACGCACAGACGAAGCCGTAGTGCTACCGCTGTACCGCGCTATATCGCGCCGCCGTATCGTCCATTGCCGATAAAACGCGGTAAATACGCGCAGACGAGCCGTAGCGTTACTCCATTTTGCCACGGCTATATCGCGCCGCCGTATCAGCTGCGCCGACGAATGAAAATCGCTATCCGCCTCGCGCCTCTGTCGCCGCGTCACGTCACACATCGCTCCTGCACCGTATCGCTAAATAAAATCACGCTGCCGTATCACAATACTTCAGATAAAATCGCGCTAAAATTTTCGCGCGGATTAGCGTCCTGATTTACGCTTTGTATCGTAAAATCATAAAATTTAACGTAAAATTTTGCGTTAAATTTTACGTTTTATTCTACTGCGACCTCCCAAACGGTGCCGCTAGGCGTGTCCATCACTTCGATCTTCATATCCGTAAGGCGCGCCCTGATGGCATCCGCGCTCGTAAAGTCCTTTTCTGCCTTCGCCTGAGCGCGCTGTTTTATCAACTCTTCGATCTGCACCCTTTGCTGCTCGCTCACGCCGAAGCGAAAGTATTCGGTCTCATCCTCATATAAAATTCCGAGCGTCTGCTTTGCAAACTCCAAATTTGCAGCGATACGGGCTTTTAGCGCCTTGTCTTTTGGCGCGCGATCTAGCGCTTCGTTCGCGCTTGCTACGAAGCTATCAAGTACCGCAAGCGCACCTGAGGTGTTAAGATCGTCGCTCAAAAACTCCATCATCTCCGATCTAAATTTAGCCTCTGCAGCAGGCGGCTCAGGCGCAGAATTTTGCTCCGCAGCGGGAACTAAAATGTCACGGACGCGCTTTTTAAGGCGATAAATTTTATCTAGCCTCTTTTTGCTCGCAAGCAGATCGGCTATCGAATAATTAAAATTTGCCCTGTAATGCGAGCTTAAGAGATAAAATCTCAGCGCCTCGCCCGGTGCGATTTTTAGGGCATCTCCTACAAAAAAGGAGTTGCCGAGGCTCTTGCTCATCTTTTCGTTATTTACTTGCACGAAGCCGTTGTGAAGCCAGTATTTGCTTAGCGCTCTATGGCGGGCGCAGCGGCATTGCGCGGCTTCGTTTTCGTGATGCGGGAAGAGCAGATCGGCGCCGCCTGCGTGAATGTCGATGCAAAATTTCGGATCGCCGCTATCAAGGTGCGCCAAAATCATCGCGACGCACTCGCTGTGCCAGCCCGGGCGCCCTTTGCCAAACGGGCTATCAAACCAATTCTCGTCAAATTTCCACAGCACGAAGTCCTTCTCGTCGTGCTTGGCATCGTTTGAGGCGACGCGGGCGATGTTTTTACTAGCGTCCTCTTTTTTGCCGCTAAGACTTAGATAATCCCCGTCCTTGCGCGTGTCGAAGTAGATACCGTCACCGGCGATCTCGTAGGCAAAGCTTTTTTGAAGAAGCGAGGATATGAGCTCGCAGATCGCGGCGATATTTTCGGTCGCCTTGGGCGAAATGCTCGCGTCCGCGACGTTTAGCGCGCTCATATCCTGCAAATATCTACGGGTATAAAACTCTGTGATCTCCTCCAGGCTTTTGCCGCTCTGCGCCATCTTTTTTAAAATTTTATCGTCGATGTCGGTGAAATTTCGCGCAAATTTAACCTCATAGCCCTCCGCTTGCAGTACGCGGCGCAGCAGATCGAAGCTCACGGCACTTTTTGCATGGCCTAGATGCGCGTCGTCATAAACGGTCGGGCCGCAGGCGTAAATGCGCGCCAACCCCTCGCTAATGGGCTCAAACGGGAGCTTCTTTTTGCTCAAACTATCATAAATTACCATAATACAAGCCTTTTAAAATGTATAAAATCGCCGCTTCGCCCGCACAAAGCGCCGCGATCGCAATAATTTTTTTTGCGCGGATTATAGCCAAAAAGTTATTAAATCCAAAAAAATAGAGATTAAAGCCGAGTAGAAACGCTCCCGTTATCGTGCTTGCAAACGCAAGCCCCACTGCACCGAAGGGTTTAAAAAACAGCGCGCACAAAGCGACGTTTATAAAGACGCACCAGATCGAAATTTTCGCGCTTAGCTTCTGCTTCATATTCGCATACAGCCAGTGCGAAAAAATCCTAGATAGCCCAAACGGCACGAGCCCCACCATATACGCGCCGAGAACCGCAGCGCATTCGATGGAATTTTGACGGGTAAATTCTCCGCGCTCAAATAACAGCTGCGTAATCTCGTTTCGCAGCATCACGCCGCCTATCGCAGAGAGGCCAAGTAGCGCCAAAAGGAAGTAAAATCCGCGCTCCACGAGCGCCAGAGCCTGCGCGTCGTCGTGAGCTTTTACGAATTTGCTCATGCGCGGAAAGATCGCCGTGCTAAGCGCGATCGCAAAAAGCGCGAGCGGCAGCTGAAATATGCGGTTGGCGTAGTATAGATAGCTGATACTGCCGCTAGCAAGGAAGCTCGCAAAAAAGGTATCTATAAACGAGCTTAGCTGAAGCGCCGACGCACCGAGCACGCCTGCGAAAAAATTTTTATAAAAGCCCTGCGTCTGCGGCTTATCGCCCCGCGCGAGCCGCGCAAAGCCGCCCGCTAAGACGCGTAGCATACCGGTAAATTTCAACGCATAAACGTGCACCGCAAGCTGTAAAAGCCCGCCCGCTACGACGCCGAAGCTAAGATAGAGCACCGCCGTGGCGCCGTCCTTACCGCGAGCTAGCAGAAGCGCCGCGATCATCGCTAAATTTAAAAGCGCGGTCGAAAACGCCGTCGTAGCGAAGTGATCGCGATACTGAAGCAGCGAAGCAAAGAGCGTAACGACGAAGATAAACGTGAGGTAGAAAAAATTTATCCGCACGTACGGCACCGCAAGACCGATCTGTTCGGTGCTAAATCCGTATGCCAAAACTTTAGTAAAAACGGGCGCGGCAAGCAGCACGAGCGCCGTTAAAAGCGCGATGAAAATGCTAAATTTTATTAGCACTGCTGCGGCAAAAATTCCTTTTTTGCGCGCGGCGGTAAAGCTAGGCAAAAACGCCTGCGTAAAGGCTCCCTCGCCGAATAGTCTGCGGAAAAGATTGGGCAGTTTAAACGCTACGAAAAACAGATCACTGTAAATCCCCGCGCCCAAAACCGATGCGGTAAGCAGGTCGCGCACGAAACCCAAAACTCGCGAAACCAGCGTGCCTGCGCTATTTGTAAAAAAGCCTCTGAGCATAAATCTCCATTAAATTTTATAAAATGCCAAGGTTGATTATATTATAATTTCCCCTATTTTTTGATTTTGGAGAGAAATTTTTGCGGAATTTAGCCTTTTCGCTCGAAAGCTCGGGCGGGAAAAATACCTTATCGCTACGCGGGCAGTGGAACTACAAAAGCTCGCGATCGCAGCTGCTTGCACTAAAAAAAGCGATAAAAAATCTAAACGAGCTGGAGCTAAGCTTAAGCGAAATTTCAAATTTAGACTATTTCATGGCGCTGATGATCAAAAACGCCCTTGCCGGCAAGCGGGTTAGCCTTGTGGAGGATGGATGCAAAGCCGCCAAAATTCTAAGTTTTAATGATGATAAAACGATCGATTTTAGCTATGTACCGGAATCTCGTAGGCTAAATTTTTTAGCGCAGATTGGACTTTATTGTCATCTTGGAATTTTAGGCTTACTAAGCCTTGCAAGCTTTTTGGGCGAGTTTTTTTCCAAACTCGCGGCTTTTGTAATTCATCCGATGAAATTCCGTTTCAAAGAAACC
Organism: uncultured Campylobacter sp.; assembly: GCA_963529595.1. Taxonomy (GTDB): domain Bacteria; phylum Campylobacterota; class Campylobacteria; order Campylobacterales; family Campylobacteraceae; genus Campylobacter_B. The sequence goes on along the minus strand of CAUSBF010000008.1, from coordinate 10,603 downwards.
GTAAATTTCATCAAAGATAGCGGCATAGACGCGCTTTTCATAGTCTCATTGACGGCATTTTTGATCGGTATCGTGCTTGCTTACATAGGCTCTGATATGCTTTCTAAATTTGGCGCCAGCATCTATATCATCGACATAATGGGCGCTTTGACGCTTCGTGAAGTAGCGCCCCTAATCGCCGCTATCGTCATCGCGGGTCGCTCGGCTTCTAGCTTTACGGCGCAGATCGGCGTGATGAAGATCACCGAAGAGATCGATGCGATGAGGACGATGGGCTTTGATCCGTTTTATTTTCTTGCGATGCCGCGCATAATCGCGATGGTACTAATCATGCCGCTAGTCATTTTTATCGCAGATTCGGTAAGTATTTTTGCTCAGATGATCGTGTGTGACGCGTATTTAGACATAGCTTTTAGCGATTATTTGGATAGATTTAAGGCTTCTGTAGAGCTTAGGCATTTTTTAGTAGGTATGATTAAAGCGCCGTTTTTCGGGGCATTCATTGCTATCATCGGCTGCATGCGGGGTTTTGAGGTCAAAGGAAATACCCAAAGCATCGGCGAATACACTACCATTAGCGTCGTAAATGCGATATTTTGGGTCATTGCGATAGACGCGGTATTTGCGGTTTTGTTTTCGGAAATCGGACTATGAGCGAGCAAGTGCAATCTAGCGAAAGTACTAAAATTATAGTCGCGCGCGACGTTACTACCGCGTACGGATCGCGCATTATGCACGATTGCGTGAGCTTTAGCGTCAAAAAGGGCGAAATTTACGGCTTTTTAGGTGGCAGCGGAAGCGGCAAAACGACGTTAATGAAAACCCTCATATTTTTAAAGCGCCCGCAAAGCGGCGAGATTAAAATTTTCGGGCGCGATATTTGGCGCGCGAGCGAGGCGGAGCAAAACGAGATCCGCCTAAAATGCGGCGTGATGTTTCAGTTCGGCGCGCTTTACAGCTCGATGAGCGTGCTCGAAAACGTAGGCGTGCTACTGCGCGAATACTCTAAATTTAGCGAGCGCGAGATAGATGAGTTATCGATGTTTTGGATCCAAAAGGTGGGACTTAAAAAAGAGGCTGCCGCGCTTAGCCCAAACGAGCTTAGCGGCGGTATGAAAAAGCGCGTGGCGCTGGCTCGCGCGCTAGCACTTAGTCCTGAAATTTTATTTTTGGACGAGCCAAACTCGGGGCTCGATCCGCTCAGCGCCAGAGCCCTTGATAGGCTTGTTTGCGAGCTTAGAGACAGCCTTGGCGTCACGGTCGTGATGGTGACGCACGACGTGGACAGTATCTTTGACATTTTGGATCGGTTTTTGATCGTGGATAATCAAAAAATCGCCTTTGAAGGAAGCATCGAAGAGATCTCAAGCCTAGAAAATAACCCGCTTGAAGAGCTATTTAAGATGCGGCAAAGGGATTGAGCTTTGAAATTTACCGAGCCGAAATACGCATCGCAGCGGGTAAAATTTAGATAGGTGCAAGCTGAAATTTTAAAATAGCGGCTGGAAGATTTTAAATTTTAAACCTAGCGAGGAATTCCAGGCTCCGCAGGGCTTAAATTTTAAAATTTAGACTTTAGCGACTCAATCGAAATTTTAAAATTCAGGCGGGTCGTATTTAAGGGCGCATTTGCGGGATAGTGCATTAAATTTTAAAATTTAAACGAGCAAATGGCGCTAAATTAAATCGGGGCGATAAAATTTTACGCTAAAATACGGCGCGACGATATTTTGAAATTTCAAAATGCACGCTAAGCTTTAAAATTTAAACTCAGATGATTCTGCGAATTTTGCGGCTATTTGAGAAAAGGCTAAGTTTTAAAATTTAAGCTCAGACCACTATTTTTAAGGCATATCGCAGGGCTTAAATTTTACGCTCTGAAATTAGGAGAAAAGATTGGAAAATAGAACTTCATACACGATAGTAGGCGCATTTGTTATGATCTGCGTCGCGGCTCTTACGGCATTTATGTGGTGGATGCTTACAAAGACTGATCGCAGCGAGAGCTACCGCTCCTACTATATCCACACAAAAGAGCTTCCAGTAGGCATTAAGGAGAATTCCGAGGTTAAATTTATCGGCGTAAATGCGGGCATCATCAAAAGCATCGACTTTGCCGATATAGAAAATGCGATTATTGAGATTGAAATTTCAGTAAAAAGCAAGCTACCGATCTCGCAAGATAGCGTCGCTAAGGTAGAATCTCAAGGCATCAGCGGAATCGCGTTTATAAATATCACGAAAGGAAGTGGCAAGCTTTTCCCGCCGAATGATAAAAAGCCTATAATTGCGCTGGATAAAACGCTTCTTGATAAAATCGGCTCCAAAGCTGAAGTCATCACCGATAGCGTGAGCGAGATGATCTTTAAGATTAATGGGCTACTGTCTAAGCAAAATACTGATAAAGTGGATAGAATTCTATCTTCGATGGATAAATTTAGCGCTGAGCTAAGTGATGAGAAAAAATTCCAAAACCTAGACGCACTGCTTGCTAACGTAAATACTCTCATAGCAAATTTAAACGAGCGCGAGAAGGAGCTAGACGCGCTGCTAGATAATCTAAACGCCTTTGCCGTGAGTGCTGCCAATCTATCGAATTCACTGGATAAAACCGCAGGCATCATCACTAAGCGTATCGATCGCGGCGAGTACAATCTAAAAGCGATCTTGGATCCTACACTTGAGGAGGCAAAAAACACTCTTGGCGAGCTAAAAAAATCGCTTAGAGAATTCCAGGGCGCGATGTTTAGGCTAGAGGACAATCCTTACGATTTCTTTTTTAAAGACACTTCTAAAAGCGCGGATCGCGACGATAAAAGGGAATAAAGATGAAAAATTTTATAAAGTTTACGCTTGCTGCGGCGCTAGCAGCGATATTTTTAGGCGGCTGCTTAGCCAAGCAGGCTAAGCCATACACCTACTACGAGCTGCGTTATGATCAAAAGCGCTGCGTAAATCCTAGCGGCGCGCGCAAAAATATCTTTATCGACACCATTACGGCGACAGATCTCGTCGATAGGCGGGATATTTTAATAGTGGATTTTAGAAACCGAACGCGGTTCGCAAGCGACGCCAAATTTATCACGATGCCTAGCGAGATGGTATATAAGGCGCTGCTTGATGCGGCATTTTCCACCTGCTCGCTAAATCCGATCTTCGTGCCAAAAGAGCGGGATTTGCGCCTAAAAACCAGTATCGTAGCGCTTCAGATCAATAATGATCAAGCAACCGTCACAATGGGATATGAAATTTTAAATTCTTTAGAAAGCATAAAATCAGGCATCGTCACTAAGCGCGTTTTCGTGCCTGATCCTAGCTCGCAAAGCATTTATAATACCCTAAATTTAGCGCTTAATGAGAGCATAAACGAAATTTTAAAGGCTCTTAGATGATAGCGGCGATCGAAGGAATTATCACGCGCAAGGAGCCCACTGCTTGCGTCATTAAATGCGCTAGCGGCGTGAGCTACGCTCTTTCATTGTCATTAAATACCTCCGCGAAGCTCACGCAGGGCAAGCTGACCGAGCTTGCGTGCGTACAAATTCTGCGCGAGGATGCTGATTTGCTGTATGGGTTTTTAGAGGAGAGCGAAAAAAAGATGTTTGAAACTCTAATCAAGCTTAGCGGTGTAGGTGCAAGCACGGCGATGGCGGTTTGTTCGACGCTCGCTCCGCAGGATTTCGCGCGTTGCGTAGCTACGGGGGATGCTGCGACGCTAACTTCAGTTCCGGGCATCGGCCCAAAGACCGCTAGACGAATCATTGCCGAACTAGGCGATGCAAAGCTAATGGAATTCGGTCCTAGCGAGACTTATAAAAATGAAGCGGCATCCGCGCTACAAAGCCTTGGATTTAAGCGCGATAAGATCAATCAAATCTTAGCGGGATGCAGCAGCACGAATACGTCAGATCTTGTCAAAGAGGCGTTAAAAAAATTAGCGTAGAAAATAAAATTTGAAGGAAAGCAATGAAATTTGGCTTAGTTTTTGGAGCTCAAAGCTACGAGCACGAAGTAAGTATCATCTCGGCAATTGCCGTTAAAAACGCCCTAAAAGGCTGGGACTTGGAATTTGTATTTTGCGATAAAAATCGTAAATTTTACCGCATTGAGGATAAGAATATGCGCGCGGCGTATTTTAAGCAGGGCGGCTATGCTAAAGCAAAAGAGCTTAGCATCGGTGCGGGCGGATTTTTTGAGAGCGGAATGTTTAGCAAAAGCATGCTAGAAGTCGGCACATATATCAATCTAATCCATGGCTGCGACGGCGAGGATGGCAAAATGGCAGCGCTATTTGAGTTTTTTGGCATCCCTTATATCGGACCTCGCATAGAAGCTAGCGTGCTAAGCTATAATAAAATTTTAACCAAGCACTTAGCCGCAATCGCAAATGTAAAAACCCTGCCGTATGAGATCGTAAATCGTACTAGTCTGCCTAATTTTAATTTTCCGATCATCGTTAAGCCCGCTCATTTGGGCTCTAGCATCGGAATTTCGATAGCCAAGAACGAAAGCGAGTTTAGCTACGCGCTGGATCAGGCTTTTGAGCTGGACGACAGCGCGATCGTAGAGCCGTACTGGGAAAACGTAAAGGAATTCAATCTTGCAGGCGCTAAAATAGACGGCAAAATCGTATTTTCAAACATCGAAGAGCCGAAAAAAGAGGGCTATTTAAATTTCGATCGTAAATATTTGGATTTTTCGCGTAGTGGCGCGATCGAGCCCGCTCGTCCTGGCGCTTTGCTAGAGGGCAAGATGAAAGACGCCTTTACGCGGCTTTATAACGCAGGATCATTCGATGGCGCGCTCATTCGCTGCGATTTTTTTGAAAAAGAGGGTGAAATTTATCTAAACGAGATAAATCCAAACCCAGGCAGCCTCGCAAACTACCTATTTGATGATTTCTCCGAGGTTTTAGCAGCTCTTGCTTCGTCGCTGCCGCCGATGAGGCAGATCCCTGTAAGCTACGAGCTGATCACCAAAATCACCGCCAATAAGTAGCCAATCGTTTAAAATTTTACGCTAAATTTTGCGTAAAATTTTACTCTAAAAGGTCGAGTTATGATAAATCAAGACGAAATTTACACCGCTACCGAGATCGTGCGCAACTTCAGCACCGTTTTAAACAAGATCAAAAACCAAGAGATCAAAAAAGCCCTGATCGTCAAAAACAACAAATTCGAAGCCGTAATAATTAGTATGAGCGAGTTTGAGCGGCTCGAAAAAGCAGTCGAGCTACTCAAGGCTGTTTACGCCAAAAGGAGCGGCGGTGGCGAGTAAGGAGCTCGTCTGCGGCGGCGAGAGCTACAAAATCAGCTACGAAATTTCAAATCTGCAGCGCACCGAATATATTTTGGTGTTGCACGGCTGGGGCGCAAACAAGGCGCTTATGTCTAGAGTTTTTGCGGACAAATTCCGCCATTACGCGTTAGTGTGCGTCGATCTGCCGGGATTCGGCGCCAGCTCGCAGCCCGCGCGCGCCCTTGGCAGCGAGGATTATGCGGAGATTATGCGCACCTTTATCGCGGCTTTTGGCAGGCAACCCGCGGCGATCATGGGGCACAGCTTCGGCGGCAAGATCGCCGCATTGCTAGCTCCGCGCAATCTCATACTGCTAAGCAGCGCAGGCATCATCGAGCCCAAGCCCTTTGTCGTGCGCGCTAAAATCGCGATTTTTAAAATTTTAAAAAGACTTGGACTGACGGGGCTTTGGCGCGCATTTGCGAGCAAGGATGCCGCAGGTATGAGCAAAACAATGTATGAGACGCTAAAAAATGTCGTAAATGAGGACTTCCGCGATATTTTTTCCGCGCTAAGCCCGCAAAATGCGCTCATCTTTTGGGGCAAGGACGATCGCGCCACTAGCCTAAAAAGCGGCGAGTTGATCCACTCGCTCGTTAAAAATAGTAAATTTTATCCGCTGGCGGGGGATCACTTTTTCTTTTTGCAAAGCGCAGATTTTATCGGCGAGCAGATCGAAAAGGAGCTTGGCGGCAGCTAAATTTAACGATTTGGCGCCGCGCTAAATTTAAAACAAGACGCGATTTGGTGTAAATTTTAAAATTTAGTCGCGAAATTTTAGCGCCGCTAAAAATCGCGCTTTAGATGCAAAGACAGATCGCGCGAATGTAAGAGCGGGGTGCAATTTAAAAGCGTTTCAATGCGGCGCTTTAATGCGGCTCGTGTTTTAAAATTTTGCAATCTGTTTGCGCTAAAGATCGCAAGCCGAAGCGTAAATTTAGATTATAAAGTCGCGAGCATGCGGCACATATTTAAAATTTAGCGGCGCAAAATCCGCTCTTTGGGCGCGTAGTATAAAACGCAAAGCTCAAATTGCGGCGTGTCGCGTTAAATTTTAAAATTTTAATGCGGCAACGGATCGTTTCTGCTATGCGCTCGCGATTGCGGCAGCCGTACAAGACCCGGCAAAACCGCGTGTGCACCGCAAAGCGAACGATTAAATTTAGTCGCATAATTGTGTCGTCACTTTGTTGCAACACGAAGCCAAAGCGCTCAGACGGTATAAATATCGCGTAGCATTATAAAAACGTCGCAAAGCCTAGCCTGCGAGGCGCGGCACAATATCGATAACAAAAGAGCCGGTAGCGGCGGCGAATTTATCTAGCGCGGCTCGTGCAGCTTACGCGAGCGCGTGAATTTATGAGTGCGCAAGTTTGTAAAAATAGAATTTTACAAAGCAAGAATTCATAAAATTTGCAAATGAAGTCTAATGTCGGTTGGCTCGAGCTCGCCGCGGTTTACCCGCACAGGCTTGCAAAGCGGGCGCGTAAATTTATAAAAAGGAATTTTAAAAGATGAATATAATATTTTTGATCGCGCACGCGGCATTCGTCCTGATGCTCGGCTTTTATCTGATCACCTGCCTGCAGTGGTTTTCGTACAAGCCCGCGCGCATCATCTTTCACTTCACCAAGCCCGCGTGGCACCTCTATTTTTTGATTTTGCCGCTAGCGGCGTATTTTGGCTACGAGATCGCGGCGAGCCTCTGCGCGGCTAAATTCGGCGCCGCGTCCCTCTATGCCTTGCACGCCGCCAAAATTCTAATCGTCGCGGTCTACGCGCTCGCACTTTATTTTTGGCAAAGAGGGCTAGATAAAAAGCTCGTCTTTACGCCGCGCGTGAAGCGATTTTTTGCGATTTTGGCGGTTTGTGTGTTTAGCTTTAACGCCGCGTTTTATGCCGCGGGGGGCCCGATTTTGCCGATCTTTTTACCGCTTGGCGCGGGCCTTGCGGCGAGCTTTGCTTACGAGCGGGCGCAGGCTGCGAAATTTAAGACCGCCGCACGCAAAAAATTGGCCCAGATGCCCTCGCTTACGATCATTCAGATCACCGCGAGCTACGGCAAGACGAGCATTAAAAACTTCTTGTATCAAATTTTAAAAAACGACTTTCGCTGCTACAAGACGCCGCGCTCGGTAAATACGCTAGCAGGGCTAGTGCGCGACGTAAACGAGGCTCTACCCGCAGATACGCAGATCTACATCGCCGAAGCAGGTGCCAGGCTAAGCGGCGATATCGCCGAGATCACCGAGTTTTTGGCGCCGCAGATCGTCGTCGTGGGCGAGATCGGCGCGCAACATATCGAGTATTTCAAAAGCATCGAAAACATCCGCAAAACCAAGCTCGAAGCGCTCACAAGCGCGCGGCTAAAGCATGCGTTTTTGCACAGCTGCACGCAAAAAAGCCCGAGCGAGCGCGTCACGATCTACGACGAGGGGCTAGAAATTTGCGGCGCGGATCTGGACGGAATAAAATTTAGCCTTAGCTTGAGCGAAGATGAAAGCGGTGCAAGCTGCGAAAATTCCACGCTGCATACAGACACATCCGCTGCAGGCGGCGAAGGGCAGGGCGATTTAAGCCTAGATGCAAGCAGTGCGGTATACGCAGAAAAAGACAAAAATTCTAAAAATTACGGCGCCGATTTTGACGATGCAAATTCCATGTCCCGCGCCGAACGGAGCGAGCAAGAATTTTGTGAACAAGCCGCCCGTGCCGCTAGCGACGATAAAATTTGCGGCGATAAAGAGCAGGGCTCGCAAGAGGCTCCAAACGAGCGTAAAATTTCAAACGGGTGGAGAGAGCTATGCGAGAGACATGAGTTTTTCGCGCCGATTTTGGGTAAATTTAACGCCGCAAATCTCGCCGCGTGTATAAAGATCGCGCGATTTTTAGGGCTTAGCGCAGATAAGATCAAAAATCGCGTCGCGCACGTCGGCGCCGTTGAACACCGCCTCGCGCGGCTCGATGCGGGCGGCAAGATCATCATCGACGATAGCTTCAACGGCAATCTAAGCGGCATGCTGCAAAGCTACGAGCTGATGCGAAGCTACGGCGGTCGCAAGGTCATCATCACGCCGGGCATCGTCGAGAGCACGCGCGAGGACAACGAGACGCTCGCTGCCAAAATCGATGAAATTTTCGATCTCGCGATCATCACGGGCGAGCTAAATTCCGAGGTGCTGCAAAGTAGGATAGACCCCGCAAAGACTATCGTTTTGAAAGATAAGCGCAATTTGCAGCGGGTTCTGAGCGAAAATACGCACAGCGGCGATCTGATTTTGTTTTCAAACGACGCGCCGAGCTTCATTTAAGCGGCTTTGGCGATATGGCTTGCTTTGCCTGACGCCATACGGCGCGATTTGGCAGGGCGTATTTTTCAAATAAAAGGTTTTGAGCGAGTGCTGCGGACGATTTAAAGTAGCGCGATCTATCGGGCGATTAGTTTTTGTGCGGCGCGGCGCGATCTGTTTAATCATAGATAGCCTGTGCGGCTAAATTTCGGCGCGCCGTTATAAAATCGTAATCTCGCGCGCGATTAAATTTACGATCAACTTTAAAGGAAAGTCATGGATTTACGAGAAAAGATGCTAGGGCAGCTGCGGGCGTCAAGCGAGGAGAAGTTCGCGAAATTTTCGCAGCGCCTAATACCCGCGCCGCAGATTTTGGGCGTGCGCACTCCCGCACTGCGCGCACTTGCTCGCAAAAGCTTCGCCGCTTTGGGCGGGGCGGATGAGGCGCGGCGCGAGCTGCAAAATTACGAGCCCTTTTTTCACGAGGAGTTCGTGCTAAAGGGCTTTTTTATAATGCTTTTGAAGCAGGATGAGACGAAATTCGCGCTTGCGAGCGATTTTATCAAAACGATGCCTAATTGGGCGGTTTGTGATATGTTCGCTCCGAAATTCAGGAACGCCGCTTTTGCGGACGAGCTGCTAAAGCAGGCTAAAAGCGGCATGAGCGAGTTTGAGCGGCGATTTTTCTACGTTTATTTTATGCGAAATATGGGCGCGATCTCGCCCGAGGAATTTTTTGAAATTTGCGCCGCCGAAAGCGACGAGCGGTACTACGTGCAGATGGGCACGGCGTGGGCGATAGCTGAGATGTTTATCAAGCAGCGCGAGATCACGCTTGCGTTTTTGGCGAGCAGGCGGCTGGCTAAATTCATCCAAAACAAGGCAATATCGAAGATCCGCGATAGCTTTCGCGTAAGCAAAGCCGAAAAAGATGCGCTTTTGAAGTATAAAATTTAACCGCAGCGGAAAGTGGCGGAGGTAGTTAAAATTTCAGTTGCGCGCGGGGCTTGTCAGCCAAAATCGCGAGCTTTAAAACGTAAATTTAAGGAGAAAAAATGTTTAGCAAGGAATTTTTGGAGATTTTGAATTATGAATGCGCCGTGGGTATCGCTACCTGCGCGCAGGGCGAGGCTCATATCAGCAATACGTGGAACAGATATCTCGTCATTAAGGGTGATCGCATCCTCATCCCCGCTGCGGGTATGAAAAAGACGCAAAGCAACGTGGAGGCTAATCCGAACGTCGAGCTTAGCGTCGCTACAAAGGAGCTAGCAGGCAGGTTCGGAGCGGGGCGTGGCTTTGTAGTGAAGGGCACAGCGCGTTTTATTGATAGCGGTGCGGAGTTTGAAGAAACGAAGGCGAAATTTCCGTTTGCTACGAGATTGCTTGAAATCACGGCTAGTAGCGTAAAACAGGTGCTGTAAGCCAAGCGGCGCGCGGTTTAGGCGGAATTTTACGGATAAAATTCCGTCGCGAGCTTTGTGATGGAATTCCGCCGTGAAATTTTATCGGTAGAATTTTAAAGTTAGTAAAATTTTATAGATGAAATTTCGCTTCGCCGCGAAATTTTAAAGCGGGCGAAATTTTAAAGTTAATAAAATTTCAAAGTCTGCAAAATTTCGAAGTCTGCGAGATCCATAAATCTTGCTCAAATTTTTAGAACCTAAATTTACGTATTGAAAGGAAAAGTATGAAACGATTAGAGGGCAAAACAGCCGTAATTACGGGCGGAAGCGACGGCATAGGGCTTGGTATCGCAAAGTGTTTCGCCGAAGAGGGCGCAAATTTGATCCTGCTCGGCAGAAGCGAGGAGAAATTAAAAATCGCGCAGGAGGCATTGGGCGGTTACGGCGTGAAAATTTACGCGGTAGAGGCGGATTTGGCGCAAAGCAAAACGATAAAAGGCCTTTGCGAGCGCATTTTAGCGCAATCTCCTAAGATAGATATCCTAGTAAATAACGCCGGACTAGGGAAATTCGTACCGTTTGAGGCGACCGACGAAGCGCTGCTGGACG
>CAUSBF010000007.1:0-19898 GCA_963529595.1 uncultured Campylobacter sp. | reverse complement strand
ATCTCGTTATATTCGCGCGGGATAAAATTCTCCTGCGCGCTAATCGGCGCAGGGTAAAATCCGCGCTCGTAGCCAAGCTCAAACAGCCTATCTACCGCCCTTATCTGTACCCCAGAAAGCTCAATTGAGGCCTCGTTGGCATAAAGGCTCAGATATTTTTCAAGCTTTGCGTCGTCCACGCGGATTAAATTTCGCTCCATCAGCATGTGCGACAAAAATGGCTTGTGCGCGGTGGCGATACGTACGCCCTCGGTTAACACGCGCTCGCACTCAATGGCGTCGGTTATTGGCAGGCTGCGGCGAACCGCCATGCCTCCTAGCGGCAGAGGCAGATTTTCGCCCGCTAGCTCGCTCCAGATATCCCAGATCTCGCGCTCCACGCAAAGCTCGTCCGAAAAGTCCAAAATGCTCTCGTGTATCAGCACGCCCGCGTCCACCTCGCCGCTTAAGACCGCGCCCTCGATTTCTAGGAAATTTTTATAAACTATGCGCGACTGCGGGTACGCCATGCGAAAAAGCAGGGCATTTGTCGTGTGTTTGCCGCTGAGCGCGACCTTGAAATTTCGCTTTAAAACCGCGCCCTTTTTCTTAACTAGCTTTGGCCCATAACCCTCGCCGAAGCTCACCGCCGTGCGCAAAAGCGCGTATTCGTCGCAGATAAGAGGATATAGCGCGAAGCTAATCGCCGTGGCCTCATATGTGCCCTTTAGCGCCTCGTCGTTTAGCGTCTGGATATCAAGCGCCGTGGCGCTAAATTTTAGATTTTTTGAACTAACCCAACCGAAATCAATCGCCTTATACATAAAAATATCGTCTGCGTCGGGCGAGTGAGCAACGTTTATATGCTTAAAAATCTTCAAATTTTATCCTTTTTGCTCCGCTTTAAATTTTGCGCGCGGTGCGCAGCTTGATTTTGAATATTGCAAAATTATAGTAAAATTTTGCTACAGCCCTCATAAAAATGAGGAATTTCTAAAGAAAAACGTGAAAAATCGAGGCTCTTTAAAAGGGTAAATTTAATGCTCTCCGCTTGCCCTGCAGAGCTTTTGCGCTCCTTAAAAATTTCAAATTCCGATGCCGCGCCGAATTTGAGCGAATAATCAAAAATTCATTTCAAATTTGGTAAAATCAAGTGAATTTATTTTTAAGGAAAAACATGGACGAGGGAAAGAAAAAGACGCTGGATGCGGCGCTAAAATCGATCGACAAAGCTTTCGGCAAGGGCACGCTCGTGCGGCTAGGCGATAAGCAGGTCGAGCCGATAGACGCCATCTCTACGGGCTCTGTGGGGCTTGACATCGCGCTTGGCATCGGCGGCGTGCCGAAGGGGCGTATCATCGAGGTTTACGGGCCTGAGAGCTCGGGTAAGACGACGCTTACGCTTCATATCATCGCCGAGTGCCAAAAGGCGGGCGGAATTTGCGCATTTGTAGACGCCGAGCACGCGCTGGACGTCAAATACGCTTCAAATTTAGGCGTCGATACCGACAATCTCTACGTCAGCCAGCCCGACTTCGGCGAGCAGGCGCTTGATATCGTAGAAACCCTAGCAAAAAGCGGCGCGATCGATCTTATCGTCGTAGATAGCGTTGCCGCGCTCACGCCGAAAAACGAGATCGAGGGCGATATGGGCGATCAGCATGTGGGGCTTCAGGCGCGACTTATGAGCCAAGCGCTGCGCAAGCTCGCCGGCGTCGTGCATAAGATGAATACGACGGTGATCTTTATCAACCAAATCCGTATGAAGATCGGCGCGATGGGTTACGGCACGCCCGAGACGACGACCGGCGGCAATGCGCTTAAATTTTACGCTTCGGTGCGCATCGACATACGCAAGATCGCTACTTTGAAACAAAACGAAGAGAGCATCGGCAACCGCGCCAAGGTCAAAGTCGTGAAAAACAAGGTGGCGCCGCCGTTTAAGATCGCGGAATTTGACATAATGTTCGGCAAGGGCATCAGCAAAGTAGGCGAGCTGATCGATTACGGCGTCAAGCTCGACATCGTCGATAAAAGCGGCGCATGGTTCAGCTACGGCGACACCAAGCTAGGTCAAGGGCGCGAAAACGCTAAAATTTATCTAGAGAATAACCCTGCCGTCGCTGAAGAGATCACTGCAAAGATCCGCGAGCAGATGGGTAGCGTAAATTTCAGCGCAGACGCGGACGATGAAGAAAATTTACAAAGTGGAGATGAATGATGATTTATATCGAAGATGTTTATGCGATAGAGGTGTTAGATAGCCGTGGCAACCCGACCGTGAAGGCGACCGTAGCTCTAAGCGACGGCACCGTAGCAAGCGCGATAGTCCCGAGCGGCGCAAGTACGGGCAAACGCGAGGCGCTGGAGCTTCGCGACGGGGGCGAGAGATACTGCGGCAAGGGCGTGCTAAAGGCGGTAGAAAACGTAAATTCACAGATCGCAGAAGCCGTGATCGGGCTAGATGCTTTTGGTCAAAAGGTGCTTGACGATGAGATGAGAGAGCTTGACGGTACGGATAACTACTCAAATTTAGGCGCAAACGCCGTGCTTGGCGTATCTATGGCGGTAGCGCGCGCAGCGGCAAAGAGCCTTGACGTGCCTTTGTACCGCTACCTAGGCGGTGCGAACGCTAGCGTACTGCCCGTGCCGATGTTTAATATCATCAACGGCGGCGCGCACGCGAACAACAGCGTGGATTTTCAAGAATTTATGATTATGCCGTTTGGATTTGATAAATTTAGCGACGCGCTGCGAGCGGCGAGCGAAATTTACCACACGCTAAAAGGCCTTTTAAACGCGGCCGGCTACAGTACGGCAGTGGGCGACGAGGGCGGATTTGCGCCGAATTTAAACGATAACGAAGAGCCGATCAAGCTCATCATGCAAGCTATCGAAAAAGCAGGCTACAAAGCAGGCGAGCAGATCAAATTAGCCCTTGACGTCGCAGCTAGCGAGCTGTACGAAAACGGCAAATATAAACTAGAAGGCAAGGAATTTAGTAGCGAAGAGCTGATAGAGCGATATGCGCAGCTTTGCGAGAAGTATCCGATATTTTCGATCGAAGACGGCCTAAGCGAGGACGACTGGGCGGGCTGGGCGAAGCTAACTAGCAGGCTTGGCGCCAAGGTGCAGCTCGTGGGCGACGATCTTTTCGTAACGAACGAGAAAATTTTATGCGAAGGCACCCAAAAAGGCGTAGGCAACGCGATTTTAATAAAACCAAATCAAATCGGCACCGTTAGCCAAACTATGCAGACGATCCGCCTAGCTCAGCGCAAAGGCTACCGCTGCGTGATGAGCCACAGAAGTGGCGAGAGCGAGGATAGCTTTATCGCGGACTTCGCCGTCGCGATGAATACGGGCCAAATCAAAACGGGCGCGACCTCAAGAAGCGAACGCAACGCCAAATACAACCGCCTGCTTGAGATCGAGCGCGAGACGGACGAGTTTTTAGGAAGCCGAATTTAAAATGTTTTTTAAAAAAAAGTCCAAGCGGGGCTTAAAAGGCGGCGCGCAGCGCACCTATACGGGCACGCAAGGCGGATATTCAGACGCAGACTTTGACGAGGACGATTTTTTTGACGATGAAGAATTTTATAGCGATGAAAATTTTGGCGGAGGCTTTAGCGAGGTAGGGGCTGGCTTCCGGAAAAATCGCAACGGAGCTTCGCGCGGTATAGACGAAGCAGGTTCTGCCTCTGAAGCCACAAGCAGCAGCTCTAATTTAAGTGGCAAAAGCTCCACTGCAAGCGGAAACTACGAAGGCAATATGCAAGCAGACGCGGGCTTTTACAGCGCGGAATTTATTGGGAGCAGCGATTTAAAGAATGCAGAGTTATACGCTAAAGAAAACTGCTTCCCAAACGACGTGGATTTTGCGGCTCAGAGCGTAGAGCGCGGCTCTCAAGGCACGAGCTTTGCGGCGCAAGACATAAATCCTGCCACGCAAGGATTTTCTTTTGCGCCGCAAAACGCAGATCCTGCCGCTAAAAAAGCTTTAAAAAAGCGTAAAAATTTAAAAGAACGGCTGAATTTTATCAATCCGTTTTCACCGCTTAAGCAGATTTTTGCAGCTCTTGCTCTGATCGTCTGCGTCGTTTTTGCGGGTATCTTCGTGGGTGACGTGCTGTTTGGCAAGCGATCGTTTGAGGTGCTGCGCCAGCTGCAAAAAGAAAAGGCGTTTTTATTCACCGACGTCGAGCGGCTAAAAGAGGAAAACGCTGAGCTGCAAAAGCTTTATTTAGAGCGTCGCTCGCTCGATCCGGACCTTAAAAAATGAAAAAATTTTTTTTGCTAATTTTAGGTCTTTGCGCTTTTTTAAACGCTGAGAATTTAAATTACGCAAATTCAAACACTACGAAACCCAACATCGTCGTGGTAAAAGAGCAAAATTCTACCAATTTGGCGATTAAAGGGCCAAAGACAGGTGCACAAAGCCCAAACGCTAAAAAGCAAGCTGTAATGAGACCTGAAACATCTAAAAGTCCTATCGCAGCAATGCAAAAAAGCGCCGCAGAAGCTAATTCCAGTATTAAAGCAAGCGCCGCCAAAAAAGCCATGAGCGCGCAGCTCTCGCAGACCGAAAAAAAAGCTCCTGCGCCCAAAGCGGGCATCGGTGCTCCTTCGCAGGTTATAAAAACGGAGCTGAACTCTTCTGCGCAGCCTTCAGTTGCGATGCTTCCGCCTCCTGATGAGTTACCGATCGTGCCAGAAGTAAGCGAGCCAAATTCTACGATAGTGCAAAATTTCAAAGCGGCACAGAATTCTACAGCTCAAAATTCTACGGTGCAAAACTCCACTATGCAACAAAACGCGCAATCTGCTCCGCAAAATTCCAATCCGGCGCAAAGCTCCGCCGCCATGTCGCAAAATACGCCCGCGCCTAAAAATTTTACGCAGCAAACCTTTGCGCTTCCCTCCGACGCCCTTACGATCGAAAGCTTAATTGTGCGATATAGGGACGACGACGGGGTCCTGCACGAAAAGATCGTTGATGTCAATCGCTCGATTGATTGGCGCGATGACTTCGTGCTAAGCGCTAGCGCCAAACCCGCGCTACATAGGGCACTGGATGTCTCGGTTACTTCGACTGATCCAAATTTACAAAAGCAGGCCTCGCAAAGTGGCATCACGCCTAGTTTCGCGCCGCGCCTGGAGCTACCGCTAGAGACGCTTAAATTTGACGACGGATTAAAATTTGTCATCCGCAAAGACAGCGTGCAGCTCATCACCGCAGATGATTTCAAAAGCTCCGACGCAAACGCTTCGGGCGCGCTTGAGGCTGAGTTTTGGCGCCAAGAGATCCCGCTTAGCGGTGCGAGCTTTGCTGTAAATATCGGCGGCTTTAGCGACATCAACGTCACCAAAGAGGACGGCTACTACCGCATCGGCGTGCGCTCGCGCGAGGGCAACCTCAGCATCAGACGCAAAGATGGCGGGTATTTGATTTACAAAAATTCTAATTAAGGAGAGACTATGACACATTTAGAGATTATGAAATTTCGCCACGCGTGCAAAATTTTTGACGAGAACAAAAAAATCGGCAAAGCCGATTTTGACGCCATTTTGCAGGCAGGCATCTTAGCACCTAGTTCTACGGGGCTAGAGCAATGGGACTTTTTGGTTGTGCAAAACAAGGCGCTGCGCGAGCAGATCCGCGAAAAATCGTGGAATCAGCCGCAGATCACCTCTTGCTCACATCTGGTTGTGATTTTAGCAAAGATCAAGGACATAAAGCTAGGAAGTGATTATATCGAGCGAATGATTACACGCAGAAAAGATGAAGCGCCCAAATATATCGGCGACAGGCATAAATTTTATCAAGATTTTTTAAGCGGTTATTTTCACAACGACGATGAGGAGCTATTTAATTGGTCGCACGCGCAGTGCATGTTCCCAGCACTTGCGATGATGAACGAGGCCGCAAGCCGCAGCATCGACAGCTGCCCTATGGAGGGCTTCGATCGCGCGGCGCTCGGAGAGATTTTGGATCTGAAATGGAATGAGCGTCGCGTGGCGCTGCTCGTGCCTTTCGGCTACCGCGTAAATCCACAGCCGCAAAAGATCCGCCGCAGCATGGATGACGTAGTAAAGTGGATCGAATAAGCTAGCAAGCGCTTTTGAAGCGCTAAGCTTGAGGCGCAATAAATTCCAAAGTCTAGTGCAAAAACGTGGCACACGCGTTTTTTAGGAATTTACTGCGCTTTAGCCTTTTTTCTCGCCCGCAAATCTTGTGCGGCGAGATTTAAAATTTTATAAAATCACCGAAAATTTAAACGAAGGAGCGAGCGTGAAAAAAATGTGGGAAGGGCGCTTTAGCGAGGCAAGTTCGGCGCTTTTGGAGGAGTTTAATGCCTCGATCGGCTTTGATAGGGCGCTTTGGCAGGAGGATATCGCAGGCAGCAAGGCACACGCAAGAATGCTCGGCGCCTGCGGGATTTTAAAGCAGGGCGAGAGCGAAAAGATCGTCGCGGGGCTTGACGCCGTGTTTGAGGAGATAAAAAGCGGTAAATTTGAGTTTAAAACCGCCGACGAGGACATCCACATGGCGGTCGAAAAGCGCCTAAGCGAGCTCATCGGAAGCGATCTTGGCGGCAGGCTGCACACGGCGCGCAGCAGAAACGATCAGGTCGCGCTTGATTTTCGTCTCTACGTGCTTAAAAGCGGTGCCGCGATCGCCGAAAAAACCCGCGAGCTAGTAGAGGCTCTGCGAGACATCGCGAGAGAGCACGCAAACACGCTGATGCCAGGCTACACGCACCTTCAACACGCCCAGCCCGTGAGCCTTGCCTATCATTTGCTAGCTTACGCGTTTATGTTTCGCCGCGACTACGAGCGCTTTGCCAGCTCGCGCGAGCGAAATAACCTCTGTCCGCTAGGCTCCGCCGCGCTTGCGGGTACGCCGCATCCGATAAATCGCGAGCTGGTCGCGCAGCAGCTAGGCTTTGCGGGAGTGACGCCAAACGCGATGGATAGCGTCAGCGACCGCGATTTTGCGCTGGAGATTTTGTTTAACGTAAGCGTGCTGATGACGCATGCGTCGCGCCTGTGCGAGGAGCTCATCTTGTGGAGCTCGCAGGAGTTCGGATTCGTCACGATCAGCGACGCGTACAGCACGGGCAGCTCGATCATGCCGCAGAAGAAAAACCCCGACGTCGCCGAGCTAATCCGCGGCAAAACGGGGCGCGTAAACGGCAATCTCGTCGCGCTGCTAACGGTGATGAAGGGCTTGCCGCTAGCATACAACAAGGACATGCAAGAGGACAAGGAGGGCGTTTTTGATAGCGTCTCTACCGCGCTTGCGAGCCTTGAAATTTTAAAACAGATGCTAAAAACGGCTAAATTTAACGAGCAAAATATGCTCGCGATGACGCGCCGCGGGCACCTCACGGCAACCGATCTGGCGGACTATCTCGTGCGGGAGAAAAACGTGCCGTTTCGCCGGGCGCACTTCATCACGGGCAAGGCAGTGGCGTATGCGGAAAATTTGGGCTTGGATTTAAGCGAGCTAAATGCGCAGCAGCTTGCAAGCGTGGATGAAAGCTTGGATGCGGGTGCGGTTAAATTTCTTGATCTAAACGCTTCTAAGCAGGCGCGCAAGTCGCAAGGCGGCACGGCAAATGAGAGCGTGGCGGCACAGATTGAAATTTTAAACGAGTGGCTGAAAGGATAAATTTAAGAGCCTAAGAGCGGTGAAATTTTAAAATTTAGCGCTCGTAGCTTTGAAATTTCATAGCCGCGGTTTTAAATTTTAAATTTGGCGAGCTTGACGATCTGTGCGGACACATACACGGGCTGGGCGGGGCTGGTGAGCTATGTAATACGTCTGCCGCGCGCAGATTGAGCTTTGCAGCGGCGTTATTAAGTGCCCGCCGCAGGCTGCGAAATAAAATTTAAAAGCAAGGCTCGCGTAAAGCGATGAATTTAAATTTGACGCTTCGCCTGCGAGATAAAATTTTAAAAAGCGTGCCGCCGCCAGGTTGCCTAAGTGCGACTGGAAAACGTGCATGGGCTTTGCACGCGGGTTTTAATCGGCGCCGAGGGCGGAGCAAAGCGGAATTGAATTTGAGCTCAAAGATTAATGACGGCGAATCGTATTTTTTCGAGAGCAGAATTTAATCGAAGCAAATTTAAACATGGAGAGCGTTTTGATATATTTGGTGTCTAATACGAGATTTGATCATCCGCAGGTGAGGCAGCTTGCGGTCTGCGAGATAAAATTTCTCAAATTTAGCCTGCCTGCGCAGATCGGCGCGCTAATTTTTACCTCCAAAAACGCGGTGGCGGCGATAAAATTTAATGAAATTTCGCCTGATTTAGATACCCCCGTTTACGCTATCGGCGAGCCGTGCGCGGCGGCTGCGCGCGAGTTTGGATTTCGCGATATCTATACGGCGCGGCACGGGCACGGAGATGAGTTTGCCGCGGAGATCGCGCCGCTCTTGCAAGGCAGGGACGCGCTGTATCTGCGCGCACGCGAGACGGTATCGAAACTGGAGCAAATCTTGCTGGGTGCCGGCGTGCGGCCGCAAAGCGTGATCGCCTATGAAAATTCCATCCTTAGCCTCCCCGCCGCCGCAAAGCCGCCGCAAGGCAGTACGCTGATTTTTACCTCTCCTAAAAACGTGCGCGGCTTTACCGCAAATTTCGGCTGGGACGGGAGCTATAAAGCGATCTGTATCGGTAAGACGACGGCGAGCGTTTTGAGCGAATTTTGCGAGCCGATAATCTGCGAAAGAAGGTCGATAAAATCCTGCGTCGATCTGGCGCTTTTGCCATAGTTTAAGCAAATTTTGACTATAATTTTGCCCAAGCCTGGGTGAAGCGAGAGCGTTTTATATGAGGGTTCAACATATTTGTATAAGCGACGACGTGAGAGGTCCGTGTGACGCGGCTCGGCTCGAGCTTTATTAAAGTTACGGGTTGCGACCTAGAGATTTTTCCTAGTTGCAAGATTGGCTTTGTTTGAGCCGATTCTTTTTACGCAACGCTCACTTGGGTTTTTTACGTTACGGAGGCTTCATTGAATATCCTAATAATCGGCGGCGGCGGTAGAGAATACGCGATCGGGCTAAGACTTCGCGAGGATAAAAACGTTTTAAATCTGTATTTTGCTCCGGGAAACGGCGCTACAAAGGCGCTCGGTAAAAATTTAGATTTAAAAGATTTTAATGAACTCGCACTTTTTGCTAAAAACAACGACGTAGCCCTTACCGTCGTAGGCGCCGAAGAACCGCTTACAAAAGGTATCGTGGATATTTTCAAAGCGCAAGGTCTAGCGATATTCGGCTCCAGCGCCGCTGCGGCGAAGCTTGAGGGCTCTAAAGCCTATATGAAGGACTTTCTGGCGCGAAATCATATCAAAACCGCAAAATTTCTAAGCAGCGACGATCTATCCGAAATTTCAAAATTTATCGATACTCTAAACGGCCGCGTAGTGGTCAAAGCGGACGGCTTGTGCGCAGGCAAGGGCGTCATCATCGCAAATTCCAAAGATGAAGCTAAAAAAGCCGCCGCGGATATGCTAAGCGGCGAAAGCTTTGGCGAAGCGGGTAAGCGCGTCGTCGTGGAGGAGTTTCTAGAAGGCTTCGAGCTGAGCTTTTTTGCGATCTGCGACGGGGAGAATTTCGTAAGTCTGCCCGTAGCGCAGGATCACAAAAAATTGCTTGACGGCGATCTAGGCCCGAACACCGGCGGCATGGGAGCTTATGCGCCAAGCCCGCTAGCGGATGCCGCGCTGATAAAAAGAGTGCAGAGCGAGATCGTAGCACCCACGCTAAAAGGGATGAAGCAGCAGGGCGCGCCATTTTGCGGCGTGCTGTTCGTAGGGCTTATGATCGTGGGCGGCGAGCCTTACGTGCTGGAGTACAATGTCCGCTTCGGCGATCCGGAGTGCGAGGTTTTGATGCCGCTAATTGACGGAAATTTGAGCGAAATTTTATACAACGCCGCCGTAGGCAAGCTAAGCAGCATAAGCTTAAAAGAGCGATTTGCGGTGGGCGTCGTGATGGCTAGTGAGCGTTACCCTTACGGCTCTTCGCAGCCTGAGCCGATCAAAACGGGCGAAATTCCTGCGGGCGCGCATATCTGTTACGCAGGCGTGAGCGAGCGGGAGGGGCAGATTTACGCTAGCGGCGGGCGCGTTTTGGTAAGCGTGGGCGTCGCACAGAGCCTAAAACAGGCGCGCGATGCGGCTTATGCGCTGTGCGAAAATATAAAATTTAGCGGCGCGCAGTATAGGCGCGATATCGCGCACCAAGCCTTAAGAGATAAAATTTGATCGTCGCTCCGCTTAGCAAGCGCGTAATTGCGTTTAGTATCGACGAAGCGGTCAGCGCAACGCTTTTTGTGGTCGTGCTATTTGCTATCGACGAGCCAGAGCTTGTTGCAGCGGCGCAGAGCGGAAGCAATCTTGAGGTACAAAAGATCGCGTCAAAATTCATTTTGCATTACGCGATAATAAAATTTTTATATCAGGCGATTTTTGTCTATCTATACGGCGCGACGCTAGGCAAGCTTGCGGTTAAAATTTATTGCGTCCGCGCTGACGGCAGCTCTATGGATATCGCTACTGCAGCGATCCGCGCGGCGGTTAGGTTGATAAGCGAGATGATCTTTTATATGGGATTTTTGGTGGCGCTTTTTACGAACTCGCGTCAGAGCCTGCATGATATGGCGGCGAAAACATTGGTGGTAGAGATTGAAAAAGAGTAAAAAATTTAAAATTCTAGCGCTCAGTTTTAGCGCTCTTTTAGCAAGTAGTGCGAGCGCAAAGGTCCAAGATGTCGAGCTCATAGCAGATAATGTCGAGAAAAACGGCTTTTTGACGGAGGCTAGTGGCAACGTAACGGTGTATTCGCAGGACTACTTTATCACCGCCGATCGCGCTACATACGACGAGCAAAACGGCATCATTGAGCTTTTTGGTAACGTCAATGCGATGCGCGGCAGCAGCGAAACTACGCGCGCGCAGCACGTCAAAATCGATCTGAAAAACGATAAGCAGGAAGCCGACGTAAATTTTATGATGGACAAGGACTCCGAGCTTTGGATGCAAAACGACGCTAGCTGCAGCGACAGCGAATATTACCGCGTGGAGGGCTCCAGCGTATCTAGCTGCAACGTTACCGATCCCGATTGGCGGATTAAATTTAGTAGCGGCAAGCTAAATAAAGAGAGCAAATTCCTCCATCTTTTCAATCCGAGATTTTACGTGGGCGACGTACCGGTGCTCTATCTGCCGTATTTCGGCTTTCCGACCGACCGTACGCGTCGCACGGGCTTGCTGCCTCCCGAGGCCGGCTACATCAGCAAGGAAGGAATTTATTACAAGCAACCGATCTATTTTGCGCCTTACGATAGCTGGGATTTTCAGCTCGATCCGCAGGTGCGCACGCGCAGGGGCTTTGGCGTATACGGCACCTTTCGCTTCACGGAATCCCCGTATTCTTACGGCGAGATTAGAGGCGGAATGTTTGATAACTTCTCGCGAGCGCAAAAACGCCTCGAATACAAAAACGAGCGTCACCACGGCTTTGAAGTGCAATACGATCGCAGCAAGCTTGCGACCTATTTGCTAGATGGCGATCTGCGCGAAAATTTATGGATCGACTTTACTCAGCTAAACGACCTTGAATACTACGATCTGAAGGAAAAGGGAGGTCTTGGCAACGATGCGGATAATTCGCTCGTAACTTCACGGCTGAATTATTATTTAACCTCAGACGAGCATTATTTTGGCGCTTACGGACGATACTACATCGATACGAGTAAGCTAAACGCCGATAATACTTTCCGCAATGAAGATACCGTCCAAGAGCTTCCGACGCTGCAATATCATAAATTTAGCAATGATTTGGGGCTGCCAAATTTGATCTATTCGCTTGATGCGAAGGCGCGTAATTATACCAGATGGGAGGGCGCGACTGCTCGCCAATACGAGTTTGACGTGCCGATTAGTATAAGCACGCCACTACTGGCGGATTATTTAAATTTCGCCTTTACCGAGCGAGTGTATATGACTAATATCGATTGGCACGATAAATTCTACTACGCAAACGGCGATCTTGGCGAGGATAAAAGCACTTTCTACGCTAATCAATACACCGAGCTTTCACTCTACACCGACGTAGCCAGGGCTTACGATAGCTTGTATCATACTATGAGCTGGAGGGCGGATTTTAGAATTCCAAGCTGGCAGCAAGGCGATATAGAGGATAGAATTTTAAAGTATCATCAGTATAAATACGACCTTGCTCGCGGCGCAGTAGATCGCTCGCGGCTGGGTAACTTGCAAGACTCGCTTTATTGGGAGGATAACTTCTTGAGCGAGCTTAGTGACGAATACACCCACGAAAATGCAGCTTTAAGTATGACGCAGTTTTTTTATAATGAAGACGGACGTAAATTCTTACGCCATAGCGTCAAGCAGCGATATGACTTCGACGATCATGAGTTCGACGATTTAGAACACCGCATCGATGCGTATTTTGCAAATGGGCTAAATATCGGAAACCGCTTTACCTACTCACATAAATATAAAAGCTTTGATAAGGTCTATACCTACGCCAACTACTCCAACGACGACTTTAGCTTTGGACTTAGTCACGCTTACGAATATGAAAAGCTAAGCATGGAGCCTAAACGCTATACGAAAGATAACTACGGCATCGTAAATGCTTCGGTAAATTTGCCTAGGAATAATAAAATTTTTGGGCGTTGGGATTACGACTTAGAGCGATCTTATTCTAAAATGTGGCGCGTGGGGCTTTCTCATACGCGCAAGTGTTGGAATTACTCTTTTGTGTATCAAGAGGATATCGAGCCTAAAAATACCAGTACGACTAGCTATAGCAAAGCAAGCAAGGAGCGCGGAATTTACTTTCTCGTAAATTTCTATCCGTTCGGCGGAGTAGGGTATGATTTTTCGGTAGATAGCGAATACGGAAGCGAAAAATAATGACGCCTAGAGCTGAGCTGATGTTTGAAAGCCAAATCGACGCCGCGATGAAACTCGCAGAAATTTTACCCGCTACCGTGATCAAAAACGAAAATTTTCTGATAATCGCTCAGTCTCTGGAGTCGCTTCCTATCGCAAACCATCTTGCTCTAAAATTAGGGCTTCATTATGAGTTTTTATTCACAGAACCCGTTTTGGCGCCAAATAATCCGGAATGCGCGATCGCGTGCGTAAGCGAAACCCAAGAGATCGTGATGGTAGATGAGCTCGTGCGAAGCTTCGGCATCAGCCTGGATTACGTTTACGGGCAGGCGAACAGACTTTATGAGGAGAAAATTTTAAAAAACATGTATAAATTTCGCAAGGGCGAGCTTTTGGGAAATTTGGAGAAAAAAAACGTCATCTTGGTAGATGAGGGGTGTGAGAGCGGGCTGACCGCACTTACTTGCATAAAGACGCTCGTAAGCTTAAACGCCAAAGCGATCTTTTACGCCACGCCCGTTATCGGAAGCGATAATGCAGACGAGATCGCCATGCTAGTAGATGGAATTTATGCTGTTCATAAGATCAGAGATTTTGTGAACGTGGATTTTTATTACAAAGAAAAAACTCTCTCAAGCGCGGAGGAGATAATGCAAATTTTAAACAAATGCCCGCTTTATCTGCCGTTTCACGAGACCAACAAAAACAAGGAGAAAATTAATGCAGTGTAAAATTGAAGTAAATGGCAATACCGAAATTTTCGATATCGACAAAGTTGCGAAGCAAGCCGCGGGCGCGGCGCTTTTGCGTGTGAAAAATACCGTCGTGCTAGCTACCGTAGCGCGCGAAGAGACGCAGGTGCAGGAGGATTTTTTGCCCCTTACCGTGCAATATATCGAAAAGATGTACGCAGCGGGCAGAATCCCCGGAGGCTACATCAAGCGCGAGACCAAGCCGGGCGATTTTGAGACGCTAACGAGCCGCATCATAGACCGCTCGCTGCGCCCGCTCTTTCCGAAGGGCTATGCATATCCGACGCAGATCGTAGTTTACGTGCTATCGGCAGATCCGGAGGTTGATTTGCAAGTCGTCGCTCTTAATGCGGCGTCTGCGGCGCTGTATCTTAGCGACATCCCGATTAAGGCGCCCGTTTGCGGCGTGCGCATAGGCTATCAAAACGGAAGCTTCATCTTAAATCCGAGCAACTCCGCGCTTAAAGCTAGCGCACTTGATCTTTACGTAGCGGGCGTCGGCGATGAGCTTTTGATGATCGAGATGCGCTCCATGCCGCAGATTAAAGGTGGCGCGCAGCAGATGAATGAATTTGGTGAAGATCTGATGGTAGATGCGATCGATTTTGCCGCAAAGGCGATAAGTGTGGGCTCGGGCGCCTACGAAGAGGCTTTTTTGCCGCTTAAAAAGCCCGATGCGAGCCTGGAGTACAAGCCTGAGATCGAGGATGAGAATATCGCGGATTTCATCGACGCAAACTACAAAGACGCCGTCAAAGCGGCGATCAATCAGATGGCAAAGAGCGAGCGCGCTACCGAGCTAAACAGAATCGTAGATCAAATTTTAACTACCGAGGTCGCGGTGCAAAACGAATGGAGCAAAGAGGTGATCTCCAGCGTCATCGGCAAGTATAAGCGCGGCATCATCCGCACGCAGATCATCGAGGATCGCCGTAGAGCCGACGGACGCGCGCTTGATGAGGTGCGCCCGATCAGTATCGAGACCAATATCCTACCGTGCGCACACGGAAGCTGCCTATTTACGCGCGGGCAGACGCAAGCTTTAGTCGTAACTACGCTGGGCGGCGATAGCGACGCGCAGCTAAGCGACAGCCTAACGCAGCTTGAGCCGATCAGCGATAGATTTATGTTTAACTACAACTTCCCAGGCTTTTGCGTCGGCGAAGCAAGTCCGCTCAAAAGCCCCGGCAGACGCGAGCTGGGACATGGAAATTTAGCCAAAAGAGCGCTATATCCAAGCATCGATCTAAACTCGCCGCAGTCCATCCGCGTAGTGAGCGAAATTTTAGAGAGCAACGGCTCAAGCTCGATGGCTTCGGTCTGCGGCGGCGCACTTTCTCTCCGAGCAGCGGGCGTACCTACGCTAAAGCTCGTTGCGGGCGTCGCGATGGGCTTAATTTTTGAGGGCGACAAGCATGCCGTGCTAACCGACATAATGGGACTTGAGGATCACGACGGAGATATGGATTTTAAGGTCGCGGGCACCTATGAGGGTATCACCGCGCTTCAGATGGATATCAAGCTCGGCGGCATCAGCCTGGAGGTTTTAAAGGAGGCTCTAGCGCAGGCAAAGCAGGCTCGCGCGCATATTTTGGGTCTTATGGAGCAGGCGGACGCAGCGATCGTCATAAATGAAGATGTGCTTCCGAAGCTTGAAATTTTTAGTGTCGAGGCGAGCAAAATCCCAGACATCATCGGTCAGGGCGGCAAGGTCATCAAAGAGATCACCGAAAGCTTCGGCGTAAATGTCGATCTAGATCGAGAAAAGGGTGAGGTCAAGATCCAAGGCGCCAAAGCTAGCGGCGTATCGGGCGCGAAAGAGAAAATTTTATCTATAGTTTCAAATTCTCGCGATTTTCGCAAGCCGCGCGGTGAACGCAAAGAGATAAAATTTCAGATCGGCGAGGAGTTTGACGGCGTGGTGCAAAGCGTGCTGGATTTCGGCACCTTTATCTCGCTGCGAGACGGCGTGGACGGGCTACTGCGCGCTAAATTTATCACGACGCCTTACAAGGCGGGCGATGTGGTGCGAGTGCGCGTGACCGATCAGAAAGGCACTAAAATTTCACTGGAACTGGCTTAAAATTGTAATAGGAGCATAAAGATGCAGCTTAAAAAGATATTTTTCCCTATTGGCGGCGGCGAGGAGCTAGCCGAGCGCATACACGGAGCGCTGCTAGTGAATAAATTTTTCGGCACGCACATCAACATAATGGCGTGCCAGCTCGATCCTAAGATGATCTACAACGTCCGTATGACGCTAAAAGGCGGTGTGTTGATGGAGGAGTTTTTAAAATCTGCAGGAGACGAGATGCAGGCCGAGCGCGAGGTGATCAAAGCTATCTTCGACGCCGAATGCGCTAAGCTCGGCTTAGATCAAAACGACGACGATCACGTCCCAAATAGCGCCGCTTTAAGGCATATGGTAGGCATCCGCTCCGAGCTGGTCGAGAAATACTCCAAATATTGCGATTTGGTGCTGGTTTCGGTGCCGCCTACGGGCTCTATCACGGGCACATTCGAGGCGGCGGTCACCAAAAGCGGCAAGCCTTGCATCGTCATACCGCGCAAGCTGAAGGAGTTTAGGGCGGATAAAATTTTGGTCTCGCTTACCGGTACTGCGGCGTCTGCGCGAGCGCTCGATAATTGGCTGGAGCTTTTACAGCGCGCCAAATCTATCACCGTCATTACCGCAAACCACTATCTTCAAGACGACGTTTCTGAAACGAAGCGTCGCATAAGCGATTATCTGGCTCTACACGGCATTAAAATCAACGTTTTCGAGGCACTGAATGTCGAGGGTAAGATCCCGGGGCAGGTGCTGCTAGAGTATGCAGACGCGGGCGATTTTGACCTCATCGTCGCGGGCTTGCACTCAGACAGCGGCATAAAGGAGATCTTTTTAGGCGGCGCGTCGAAATACTTCCTGCAAAAGACCAAAATTCCGGTCTTAATGTAGCTTAAAGCTTAGGCGCCGCGTCGCGGCATATCGCTCGCATCGCGTCTAGGCTTAAGTCGGCTTTTAAGCGCCGCAAGCTAAAGCTTAAATTTTAATCGGCTCGCTTTGGCTTTGTTAGCTCGCCCACAAATCGTGCAGTTATGCTATTTTGCATATGGGTTGCGATTAATTTTTATCGCTAACTTTGCTGACGAGCCGCTTTTGCTTTGCCGCGTCGTGAAATTTCGCATAAATTTGAACTTGAAATTTCCGCTTGCACGTTAAATTTTAAATTACAAGGAGCGCAGATGGCATTTGAAAATGCAATCATCACAAAAGATGATGATGAGAAGTATGGATTGAGCGAAATTTACTACAAATATAATCCGAAACGCGAAGTTTTTATCAATAAACAAGATTGGGTGATAAACAGAGAGCTTGATTGTTGGCTATGGGATATCTTTTATTTCCCTGATCCCGAATATGAACATGGAACTCTTGTTAAAGCTATTTGTATTTTATATTATAAAGGTGAAATTATTGAAGTTGTCCTTGATTATGACATCGACAGAGCGCTAAGACCTAAGCAATTTCATAGAATTTGGCAGCTACTTGATCTAAATCCAAGACAAACTAAATTGATTTCAAGGGATGAAATAATTATACTTCTAGATAATGCTTTGCAAACATATGGATATGATGGCATATGGGAGCAAATCCCAAACTACACCATGGAGCTCCAAGACCTAACCGATCGTAAAATCTAGAATTATTAAAATTTCTTGAGGAGGAGAGAATGGTATTTGAAAATGCAATCATCACTAAAGAGGATGATGAGAAGTACGGATTGAGTGAAATATTTTATAAATATAATCCGCCGTATAAAGAATTTATTAACAAACGAAAATGGACTATTGACAAAAGTAGAAATTATTGGATGTGGTGTCTTCATAACTTTCCTAGTAATGAGTTTGATCATGCGCTTAGTACAGAGACTATTTGGATTCTATATTATAATAATGAATTCCTAGAGGTAATTATGGATTATGAAATTGTTATAAACAGAACTTTAAAACCAGAAAAATTTCATAGAATCTGGAAACTCCTAGATTTAAAACCAAATCATACGCAAAGTCTTAATAAGCAAGATATTTTGCATTTACTAAAAGAAATTTTAGAGGTATATAGAGATCGTGATTTGTTCGGAGAGGAGCCGAACTACGCTATGGAACTACAAGACCTAACCGATCGCGCCGCAAAATAGAGCTTTAAATTTAACTTCATTTCAATCCCGTACCAGATCAAATTTCATAGAATTCTAGAATTTCACGGAATTTTGAAATTCTAGAATTCCAAAATCCTATAATTTCAAAATTCTAAAATTCCCGCCCTAAAATTTCTTGTAAATAAAATTTATCAAAATCATCGACGCGAGCGCCTCTATGAGCGAGGCGATGATCATCGCGAAGTATGTCTCTTGCGAGATCGCGGCGGTAGAGTAAAAAAGTGTCGCCGTGGCGATGACGAGGGTTAGCGGCATAGATAGCGATAGCGCGAAAAGCACCGTGCCTTTGCGCCCTAAGGTGCTTAAAAACGTAGCACTCGCAACTAGTCTGATGCCAAACATCAGCGCCGCTAGGCTCGCGGCAAAGCTCATCACTCCGGGCATAAGGAGCGCTTCAAGCTTGATCACGGCCCCGGTGTGTATGAAAAATATCGGCACCAAAAAGCCGAAGCCGAACGACGATAGCTTCTCGATGAGGTCGTCCTTGTGCGAGAAAAAGGTCGGCAGAAAGGTGCCTGCGATGAAGGCGCCGATGACGACCTCAAGTCCCAAAAGCATCACCCCCGCGCAGATGAGGCAAAACAGCGCCATCGCAAATCGCACATCCTTTTCGTTTTTGTCGTACTTGGGCATGATGACCGTTTTTAGCGCGGGGAACCACCAAAATATAATTTCAAGCCCTTTAAAAACCGCTAGAGCGGCGACCGAAAAGCCCAAAAGCGCGCCGATATGAAGCGCCATCTCCACGCCGAAGCCGTTTTTAAGGTAGATGCCGCCCACCGTGAGGGCGGCGATGCTGATGAGCTCGCCGATCACGCCCGCGGGCATCGCGAGATTGAGCCACGCTTGATCCTTGCCGTATTCCTTATACAGCGCCGAAAGCAGCCCGACGCTCATCAGAGGCGCGGCGATGATAAGCATCTGCGGCAGCTCAAACACCCAAACCGCAAGCGCGCTTAGGATATAAAGCAGCGCCAAAAAGATTAGGATCAGCCGCAAAATTTTGCGCGGCATCGCAAGCAGTGCGCGGAAATCCACTTCGCAGCCCGCCAAAAACATAAGGTAGCAAAAGCCGATCTGAGCGGCCAGATCAAAGGTCGCGCTTGGCGGCAAAAGTCCTAAATTTGCGGCTATGATGCCAAGCATGATCTCCATAGGCGAGAGCGGAATTCGTGCAAGGCTAGCCAAAAAGGGCGAAGCAAAGATCAAAAACGATAGCGCGATTAGGACGTAAATTTCATTCATAGTTTTATCTCGCATTCGCGCCATTTTAGAGCTTTTTCGGGCGCGGCGCAGACGTGAAATACGCGGAATTTCCCGCCTTGCGCTACAACGTAAGCAAACTCGAAAAGTCGCTTTTTGCGCCCGCAAATCTCGCCCGGATTTAGCACGAGCGCGCCGTTCTTATCCGCCGCCGCGGCGAAATAGTGAGTATGGCCGTAAATTTTGATAGTTGGAATTTTATCCGCGTCTTGCCCGCACGAACCCTGATTTTTACTTTCGCCGCTTGCATTGGGGCTCGAACTCGCGGTCAAATTTGAGTTCAAGTTCGGCGTGAATAAATTTACATTTAAACTCGGCGCCGTTAAATTTACTGCGCGATCCGCACTGAAGCTTGCTTTTGAGTTCATATTGGCGGCCAAATTCGCGCTTGCATTTGAGTTTAAATTTACGTTTGGGCTCGAAGCGAGGTCTACATTCAAATCTAAGTCTAAATTTGCATTTGAGTTCACGCCTGCATTCAAGCTCAAGCTCGCATTTAGACTTGCGAACTGCACGCTTTTTAAATTTGTGCTCGCGCTACCTATGTTTTTAAAATTTGCATCTGTGCGGTGCGCGCCGTTTAAAATTTTATCTGCACTCGCAGCATTAAAATTTGCGCCTAAATTTACCGAGCAAGCCGCCGTTTTAGAATTTGCAACTAAAATTTCCCCGCGATCTGCTCTGCAGTTTGAGCCTAAATTCGTGCCGCGACTTACTTCGTCGCTAAAGCTAGAATTT